>JAXJUJ010000151.1:0-2277 GCA_036309125.1 Acutalibacteraceae bacterium
GAAACCATCTTCGAGGAAGCAATGGATACATACAGCTCGGAGGTTAACAACCTTCGTATTGCGGCAAATGAATTCGCTGCAAACTACAAGGCAGGTAAGAAAGAAGCACAGCTTGCTTACCGTCAGCTCAACTATTACTATGTTGAGGATGACAAAGGCGTAAAGACATACATGGGCGACTATATGCTTAACTTCCCTGGAGATAACAAGGACTTTGCAGATATTCTCTTAAAGGGTAACCCTAACATTCTTGATAATATCAGAATTCTTCTTTCAATGGGTGTTGCTGATGACGGTGACCTTATTGAGCGTATTAAGGCATCGGTTGCAGACAAATCAGTATATACTAAAGACAAGTATTTTGATAACGCAAAAGAGCTTACAGGCAAAATTCAGCAGTTAAAGAAAATGCTCGCTGATGCACAGGCTGAAATTGCAGAGATCGAAGCTGATACCGAAATGACTCAGGAAGAAAAAGATCTTGCTTTAGTGATGCCTACCTATATTGTTTCTCTTCTCGGTAGCTTTGATCTTGTTTTAGCATCTATTCCTTACGGCGAAACAAACTACAGAGAATATTTTGAAAATGCTACAGATGTTGATTACAAGCTTCTTTATCCCTTTGTTGAGGCTATGACAGAAGGTCAGCGTGCAATGGCAGTTTCAGGTCAGCTTCATTCAGTGCTTGTTTACAATGCAGTTGAAATGTCCGATGAAGAGCTCGAAGCAAAGCTCAAAGAAACAGAAGAAGGACTTGAACCCTTATCAGTTTACCTTGGTACAGATATGAATCTTCTTGAAGGTGCGGTGGCTGTTACATCAGATGCTTTAAGAGAAGAAGCAGCATCAGGCAACAGCTGGTTTGCTTGCTTCACAGGTAATATGGCAGGTGATATAACAATTTCATCCCTCGTTGGTGTTGGCGGTGTTGCTCTCATAGGTACTTCACTCCACTTCCTTAAGAAGGCAATCGCCAATACAAACTGGTCTCCTGCTGATTTGGAAGCATTAAATGAGTACACGTTTGCTTTAGATCATGAAAAACAACTTTATGATATTGTTAGTAAAGGTTTTAACTCTGATGCGACAGAAAAATCAGCGAATTATATTAAAAGTTTTGAAAAAAGTATCAAAGATTTGAATGCAAAGCATTCTGTCCCGACAAGTACAGTTGTTTTAACATCTCTCGGTATTGCTGCAGGTATTGCAATGATTGCTTTCAGTATTTACTCAATCGTTCGGATTGTTGATAAATACAACCCCAGCTACACAAAGATTCCCTCAAATATGGTAGATACAGTTTCTACTGCAAACGGTAACAGATTCATCAACTACACCGTTGTAAATTCACTCTATCAGGACGGTGATAAAACTGCTGAAAAGCCCGGTGATACAAACGGTTACGACGGTAATCAGTGGAACGCAATTTACTACACAAAGAGCTTCGAAGCAGGTAAGTGTATGACCTCAACAGGCTACTTTATTGATTCAGCTGACAACTTCGGTAAGTACACACCCGTTGCAGGCTTTGGTACAAAGAATTGCTATAACCTCAACTCCTTCAACGGCGAAGAAAACACAGAAACTGTTTATATGGCTTTCGGTAACTCAAACAATAAGAAAACAGCTGAAACATCAGTTCCCACAGTTATCGGCAGTATGTTTGCATACGGGGCAATAGCTATCAGCGGTGTTGCAGGTATGGGACTTGGTATGTGCATTATGTCACTTATCAAGCGTAAAAAGGAAAGCTGATAATAGATTCAACGTTTTTCTTAATTAATATCTCTCACAATAAGGCATCCGAAAAAATCGGGTGTCTTATTTTTAAAAAAATTTAATAATTTTCATTGATTTGTAAGTGGTTTGTAAGAGCCTGTATGTATAATATTGAGTGAAATTAACATAAGTAAAGGTGATAAGAGAAATGAAAAAGAAGGTTATGATTTTTATTGCTTGTATATTGCTGGTAATCAGTATGCTGCCGATATCTGCATTTTCGATAAACAGCAATGATATTGTTATTCTTTATGAAAACGACGTGCATTGCATAGTTGAAGGTTATTCAAAGCTTGCCGCTATGAAAAAAGAGCTGCAGGAAAGTTATGCTCACGTTGGTGTAGTTTCAGGCGGTGACTACATCCAGGGTAACAGCTTAGGTGTCGTATCAAAGGGTGAATACATCATAAATCTGATGAATCTTGTAGGATACGATGCAGTAACTTTAGGAAACCACGAGTTTGATTATAAGCTTGACAGACTTAATGAGTTGGTTGA
>JAXJUJ010000152.1:0-7412 GCA_036309125.1 Acutalibacteraceae bacterium
AGTTGAGGGTCTGCGACGCTGAAATATAATAGCCGATTCAAGTCGTGTATGTAGGGGATCAATAGCAACGCAAGGCGTTGCAGTGATATATCTGCTGCGCAGATGTGGTATACGCCTTACGGCGTGTGATATTTTGCTTTCGCAAAGTGAAATATTTGTTTTTGCAAATGTTTATAGGTTTATTATAGGCTCCCGCGGATTCCGTACAGATTTTGACGGGACAGCGACCCGTCCCCTACGATATTGATTTGAAATCTGCCCGACAAACCTGAATTTGTTGATTTATAATAATATTAATTCTGACAAATTCAACTTACTATTGAATTATTTCCTGAATTATGTTAAACTTAATAATGCCAAACCAATTGAATATATAAACAGGGGCAATTTCTATATTTTTATAGGGATATTATAGTTGTCTTTGCGCATAATTGTATTGCGAATTTGATAAAAAAGCAAATTCCATCAATACGATTGTGCTTATTGCCCTTTATATTGAATTGGTTTGGCGACTATCGGAGTTTGCGTTTTTTGTGCGACTGCTTCGGTGGTCGCACTTTTTCGTTTAGGGGAAATAACTTCAGTAAAACTAATCAAAACGTTAATTTTTGATATTTTTGTCATTTTTTTGCATATTTTTGTAATCAGCGTTTACTTTTTTAGATTATTAATATAAGATTAAATAAGAAGAGTACGCTGTTTTAAATCAGAATTATTATCGATTTGGCTAAATTTTACATCACTTTTGCCGGAACCATTGTTTTGCGTACCGGTGGTAAGTATAATGTAATTGACGAGTCAGGTTGATTTTAAATATTAATATTGATTGGAGGAGTTCGTGTGAAAAAGGTTATAGCAATCCTATTGGCAGCTGTTATGATGTTGATGTCAGTTCCGTTCTCCGTATCGGCAGCAGGTTATCCGAGCGGCACGTTGGGTGAAAAAGTGAAATGGCAGCTCAATGATGACACGAGAGTGCTGACTATCACGGGTGAGGGTGAAATTGCGCCCGAAGACCCCTCATGGTTATTTTACCCGTGGACTAATTATAAAAGCAAAATCAAAACAATCGTAATCGGTGACGGCATTACTAAAATCGGTTCAAAAGCATTTTATGATTTTGATTATCTGAATACCGTAACGATAGGTAACGGTGTTACTGTGATTGGCGAAGAGGCTTTCAGAGACTGTGCTTATCTTAACACAGTGAATCTCGGCAGTGGTGTTGAAAAGTTTGAAAAATATGCTTTTTACGACTGCAATCAGCTCAAGGATTTGTACTATGCAGGTGATGTCAGCGATTGGTGCAGCATTGATTTTACTGCATGGCACTCAAACCCGCAGTATACTGCAAAGAATTTTTATCTCAATGATACACTTGTGTCAGGTGAACTTGTAATTCCTGATGGTGTTACAAATATTCCTAAAAAAGCTTTTTATAATTGCGACGGCATCGAAAGCGTGACAATTGCTGACAGCGTTGTGAGCATAGGGGAACAAGCTTTTGAGGATTGTAACAGCTTAAAGAGCGTTAAAATCGGCAATGGTGTTGAGGTTATCGGTGAAGGTGCATTTCACGATTGCGATGCATTGGTGAACCTGACTCTTGGTGAAAATCTCAGAACGATTGAACGATGGGCGTTCGCGTACTGTAAGAAGATTGAAAGCGTTACGATTCCTGAAAGTGTAACACTTGTCGGTGATACGGCATTCCAATGCTGCGAGGGTATAAAGGAAGTAAAATTCCTTAACAGTCCTGCGGTTATTGAGGAAAGCGCATTCAATTGGTGCAAGGGTATGGAAACGCTTGAGCTCGGCAACGCGATAGTAAGCATCGGTGATGACGGCTTCGGCACTTGCACTTCCCTTAAAGAAATAATAATTCCTGATAGTGTCATAAGCATCGGTGAGGGTGCGTTCTCTTCTGCGCATCAGGCTACAACCCTCAGCATCGGCAAGGGATTAAAGACCATCGGTGACGATGCATTCAGCGGTTGTTCAGGTCTGAAGTCGATAACTGTTGACCCTGAAAATACTGCATATACAAGTGATGAATGCGGTGTGCTTTTTGATGTTGATAAGACTGTTCTTATGAAATATCCTACTGCAAACGAAAGAACAAGCTATGTGATACCCGACAGTGTTATAACAATTGAACCTCGTTCTTTCAGCAGATGTGCTTATCTTGAATATGTTACATTCGGCAACAGTGTTGAGACTATCGGTGAATATGCATTCTGGGATAGCAGAAAGCTTAAAGAAGCGGTGCTTCCTGATAGTGTTACAAAACTAGGAGAGGATGCATTCGCTCACTGTGAATCAATTGACAAAGTATCGATCGGAAAAGGACTTACCGAAATTCCTCGTTGGACGTTCAATGGTTGTAGTATTAAAGAGCTTAGCTTAGGTGAAAATGTAACAACGATAGGCGAATATGCGTTTGACAGTGGCAGCGGCAGACTCGAAAACCTTATTATCCCTGACAGCGTAACACAAATCGCTGAGAGTGCATTCGGTGGATATTTTTGGCTCAAGAGTCTGACAGTAGGTAAAGGAGTTTCTGTTTTAAGAGAGTACATATTCTCTTCTTGTTATAAGCTTGAAACAGTAACTCTTCCGAACACAATAACATCGGTATACGACGGTGCATTCCACGATTGCGACAATATCACTGACATTTACTACGAAGGCACACCTGAGATGTGGGATAAAGTGTTTATCGGTGAGGATAACGGAAGCCTTGCAACAGCTACGGTTCATTTCGGTAACATTGAACGTGATGAACCTGAAATTCCTGCGAATCCTGAAATTCCCAAACCGTCTCAAAAGTGCGGTGAGGGTGTTTACTGGATATTTGACGAGCAGACCGGCGAGCTCAGAATTTTCGGTGAGGGCGCAATGTATGACGCTTACGACGGTTATTACACTAATACATTCAGTCCGTGGTTTAGCTTCTGCGAAGACATAAAGACTGTGGTAATTGACGAGGGAATAACACATATCGGATCATTTGCGTTTATGTCGTGTGACGGTATAAAGGAGATAACAATTCCGACAACTGTTAAAACTATCGGTCAGGATGCATTCAGCTGTTGCACAAGTCTTGAAACCGTAAATATTAGCTATGGCATTGAAGAAATCGCTCCTTATGCTTTCTATTATTGCATAAGCCTGAAAGAAGTGAACTTTGACGGTGAAGAGTGGGAATGGTACTCTATATACGTTTACGATGGCAACGAGTGTCTTCGGGATGCATATGTTTATTTTCTCAGAGAAGAATATCCCGATGACGAAGTGATTTATTATCCATGCGACGTCAACGGTGACAGTAAAATAAGCTCATCAGATGCTTTGGTTGTTTTGCAGTATTCTGTTGGTAATATACAGTTCAGCCAGGCGGAGCTTTCTGCAGCTGACATCAACAAAGACGGTAAAATCAATTCTTTTGATGCACTCATTATTCTTCAGATGTCTGTAGGCAATATCTGAATTTTATAATGCAAAAAGACCACCGAGAGGTGGTCTTTTTTGCTGTATTTTTAATTATTTCTGTTTATATCCGTCGAGGAATTCGCCCATTCTTCTCATAGCTGCGCGAAGCTCTTCAGCCTCAGGAAGCATAACGATACGGAAATGGTCAGGCTCTTTCCAGTCAAAACCACTACCGGGGATAAGAAGAATATTTGTAGCGTGGAGAAGATCCCATGCAAACTTCTTATCATCAGTGATGTTGAATTTCTTAACATCAAGCTTCGGGAAGAGGTAGAAAGCTGCGCTGTTTTTAACGAATGAGATACCGTCGATCTTTTCAAGCTCTGAGCAGGTAGCTTCTCTCTGCTCGTAAATACGTCCTCCGGGAACGATCATTGAACGGGGAGTTTCGTCATCGGCTATAGCTGCAGGAATAACGAGCTGAGGAAGTGTGTTTGCACAAAGACGAAGTGAAGTCATCTGAATGATGCCCTTACGGTATTCTGCTGTAAGCTCACGAGGACCGCTGAGAACCATCCATCCGCAACGGAAACCACATACAAGATGTGACTTTGAAAGACCGTTCATTGTAACAACAGGGATATCAGGAGCGAGTGATGCTGTTGAAATGTGTACAAGATCATCCATGACAAGTCTGTCATAAATCTCATCTGAGAAGATGATAAGACCGTTTTCTCTTGCGATCTGAACAATGTCAAGAAGAATCTCCTTCGGATAAAGAGCACCTGTCGGGTTGTTGGGGTTGATGATAACGATAGCCTTTGTCTTTGATGTAACCTTTGAACGGATATCTTCGATATCAGGATACCAGTTGCTCTTTTCGTCACAAGTGTAGAAAACAGGCTTACCGCTTGCAAGGTAAACTGAGTTACCCCAGAGTGAATAGCTGGGTGAGGGGACGAGAACTTCATCACCGTCATTGATAAGCGGCATAAGAGCAAAGTTTACAACTTCGCTGACACCGTTGCCGATGAATACGTCATCTGGCTCAATTCCTTCGATACCCTTTGACTTTTCGTATTCGCAGATAGCCTCACGTGCATCGGGCATACCCTTAAAGTCACAGTAAGCAACGCCCTTCTGCTCGTTGCCTTTGAGTGCATTTTCAAGGCTCTTGGGGAGCTTGAAGCCGAATGTAGCAGGGTTACCTGTATTAAGTCTGAGAACATCGATACCTCTTGCTCTCATATCCATTGCTTCAACAAATAAAGGTCCTCTGATGTCAGAATGTACGTTTTTCATTCTGTCTGATGTTTTAATAATATCCATAATATATTCCTCCGTTTCGGAAAATTACAATAAAATTATATACTTCAATGGTTTAAATTGCAATAGTAAATTTAACAATATTACATAATACTGAAATTTATAAATGCTCCAGCATATATTCTTTAACTTTCTCAAGCTTGCTCTTTTTCCATTCGCCTTTGTCGGCTTCTTCTGCCAACGGACAGATGATATAAAAATCAAGCGTTTCTCCGGGCACACGTCCTGTACGAAGAGGTTCTCTGAAGTGCTCGGTCCATTCCTCTTCCGTTGCATCCTTAAAACGAGCAGGGTTGAGATAAGTCATCTGCCTTTTCGTTGCGGCAACGAGAACCTTAGCTGAAAGGGGAGCAAGGAGCTTGTATTCATCCTCCTGAACATCAACAAAAATTCTCGGCAGCTTGTATTCGATGATATGCTCTGTATCACGGTCAATCTTCAGACCCATAGGCTCCCATGTGAATTCATCTTCCGTAAAGTTGATTTTCACGAGAAGGCCGAATTCTGTGTTTAACTGAGAACGCTGATAGTCAGTGTCAAAAATAAAATTGCCGAGAGAATAGAAAATTACCTTGTCTCCTACTGTTTCGTAATTCATCGGCACGTGAGGATGGTGTGAAACAACGATATCTGCACCCATTTCAAGGTATTTATGGTATCTTTCACGGGTGTACGGAGAGGGAAGTGGTGTGAATTCTTCACCTGCATGAGCGACAACAACACACCATCGGCATTTAGATTTGATCTCGATTATGGTTTCCTGAATCGCACCAAGGTCGCTCCAACTGTAGCAGCCGGGTTTGTCAATGTCTGCCTTTCTGCATGCTCGCTGATAACCTACACCGAACATTCCGATTCCACCCGCTTCGTCAAGTATAACGGTTTTTCTTGCTTCGTCAATGTTCATTCCTGCTCCGATAGTCTGAACGTTATTTTCTTTTGCTATTTCGAGAGTTTTTTCGATACCGTATTCCTTAGCATCCATAATATGGTTATTACAGATGTTCCATATATCTGCATGCATATTGTTAAGTACCCTGACTGCTGCAGGGTCAATAGTATGCAGAAGCTGCTGAACACCGTCCTTGGTTGTGTTCTGCTCAACGGGCGCAACAGGACCTTCGACGTTGGCTATAACGTGATCTGCACTGTGTAGGAACTCCAATATTTCCTCGGAAATAAGTTCGTCATCCTCCCATTTTTTATACATATATCTGTCAAAACCTATGTCACCTGTGAAAACTAAAGATGATTTATTCTTCATAAAATAACCTCACGGATTGATAGTTTTTATAATCGCCTTTGCAAGCTCTTCTTTTATGATCTGATGTCCTGCTGCGGTCGGGTGAATTCCGTCAACATTCCAGTAACGGTGATTGCCGTCAGCTGCAGCTGCGTCAAATTTATCCTGAAGTGTAATGAACTCAAGGTTGAATTTTGCAGCAACGTTTTCTGAAGCTTTTGCCATTTTGTGAACTTCACAGCTGAACTCATCCCACCTTGCTTCGGTGTGAATTCCTTTCATAACAAATGGTTCTAAGATGAAAATCTTAATTTCAGGCAACGCTTGTATAACTTCTTCAATCAGCATAGAGTAAATCTTTTCAAATTTTTCGGGACTTACTCCGCAATTCTGAGTCAGCTCGTGGGAAACATCATTCACGCCGATCAGAATTGACATCATATCTGGATGGAGGTTTATAATGTCTTCTTTGATTCGGGCATATACATCGGTGATTCTGTCACCACTTTTGCCTCTGTTAATGAATTTGAATCCATTTGCTCTGTTACGTGCAAAATCAGAAGCGAGCAAGAGCGCATATCCGCAGCCAAGCCCGAAGTTTTCCTCGTTTTCGTCATCTCTGTTTGCATCGGTTATGGAGTCGCCCTGGAAAAGAAAAGTTTTCATAAAGTACCTCCGAGTTTAAGTTATACTTAATTTTAACATACAGGTCGTTTGTTTTCAATATTGAACTTGGTTTTAGCTCTTATATTTTAATACTTGTGTATAAATTTTACAATCTTTCTTGACATGTAATTTTTAAGGATTTATAATGTTAAAAAATAGTAAAAGAGGGTTGTAAAATGAAAAAGTTATTATGTTTTCTTTTAACAGCAGTTCTTCTCGCAACATCAGTTGTTCCGACTTTCGCTATGAGTGAACCTTCATGGGATACTGTATGGGCATCTGAGGATACTGAAGCAGGTCTTATTATGTTCGTCGGCTCTGATGAGTCTGAGCGTAATTTTACCTGGTATACTGACGATCAGAATACACCGAGTGTTGTTGTGAGTACAAACAGCTTTCTGACTGATTCTGACGAGTATACAGGAACTTCGGTTAAGGCAACTGAAGGCGACTATGCAAATCACGTAACAGTTACTGATCTTGAGGAAGATACTGTTTACTACTACAAATGCATCAGTGGTGACTACGAGTCTGATGTTTACTCTTTCAAAACAGTTTCAGATGATGAATTCAAGGCTGTTTATATGACTGATATTCACATCACACAAAACAGCGAGGAAAATCCTGACTCATTGAAAAACACATCATTCAACCTCAACAATACTCTTGAAGATGCACTTTCAAAGGAAAGCGATATTTCACTCATCCTTTCAACAGGTGATCAGGCTTCAGACGGTCTTGAGTG
>JAXJUJ010000153.1:0-19664 GCA_036309125.1 Acutalibacteraceae bacterium
CACTAAGTGTTCCCTGGCTTTTTTCTTTGTTCTGTATAAATATATATCAAATCAATTGAGTTCTACAAATTTATTAAAATTGCATTTTTTATTACTGCTTCGTCATAATAACTTTTCGTGAATTATCACCATTGGTTTTGTTATTTTGACCCTTGGTTTAATGCTGCATTTCTGTAGTTATCTTCGCTACTCTCGCATTCAGTCTGCCACAGATTTTTCATACGTTCATAAACCTCATCGTCTATTTCGGGTGTGCCTTTGGAAAATGTCGGGAGCAGCATATCCCCTGCCGCTTTCGGGTCGCTGCAGGCGGTATCGTTTCTCCACAGTTCACGAACAGCTTTGTCGCGAAGATTGGGAATTTTCATAGGAATTCCGCCGTTTAAAACTGAACGGTAGGCAAACATACCCGGCAGGAACATATCCAGCGCCTCGTAAACGTCAATAATATCAGCGTCTTTGTTTCCTCTTATTTTTTCAACAAAGAAATACATCGAATAAAAATCAGAACTGCCGTGACCGATACGGTTTTTCGGATTTTTATTTTACCTTCCCTGTCTAAAATTTATTGAAATAATATTTTGCTTGATGTACAATAAACACAAGGTATTTAAAATTTGGTCTGAGGGAGAATTATTATGATTTACGACAAGCTCAATGTTTCCGAATTTACTTACAAATTTGAGGAGTTTCTGCCTTCGGCACAGAATCCGAATCCGCTTAACCGTATTCTCAATTTCCTGACGGTAGGTCCGTTTGTGCTTGAAACAGACGGCTCGTTTGAAAAAGAGCATTTTTATGAGCGCGAAAAACTGCTTTATGAAGATTATCTTCTGCCTGACGGTGGTGAAAAGAACGCTATGCCTGAGCTTGGTGCGAAGGTAAAAAATGTTTACTACGGTGAAGACACAAAGGTTTGGGAAAGAGGAATTATCAAGTGGGATAATCTCCGCTTTGACCGTGAGGGTATAGCCTGTGATGCCGCTCTTTATGCAACGGAACAGAGAAATGCGGTTTATTATGCGGCTTTCTACATCGAATGTCAGAAAGAAGAAAAGGCAGTCATCAGCTATCTTAATTCGGGCAGTTCACTTTTTCTTAACGGTGAGCTTGTTGATTTCAGACCCTACGGCAAGGTAAAGGGCTTGTACGGCCTTGGCTATCAGTGTCTGCTTCATCTCAGAAAGGGCAGAAACCTTATTATGTTCAAGCTTCGTCCCGGTTATATTGCCGATACTATTGACATCTCCATTCAGACGTGTAATATTCTTCCCATTATTTTTGAAGAGAATGGTCTTTGTATTGCTCTGCCCACACAGACAAAGGCTTACTACGGCACGGTTGAAAACCCGAAAATGATTTTCCATGTAATTGCCGCAGCAGAGAAGGATTGCGAAAAAGCAGAGCTTATCTGTGACGGAGAAAACTACACAATTCCCGAAACAAAGAAGGGCACCTGCTCCGTTATCCATCCGGGTGTGTCTTCTGGAGATTCGGTTGAAAAAGTAAAGCAAACAATTACGCTTCGTATGGGTGAAACCGAAAAACAATGCGATATTTATTTTGAAACTTTGCCGTATGACGGCTATGAGGGAAATGAACACGTATTTTCAGACTTCCATTTTGACACAACCTATCATCAGGAACAGCGCACCTATGCTCTCGGCGCTTTCCATATTACAAAATGTCTTGTTGAAAAGCTTGAGGAAAATCCTCGTTTCAAAGCTATCCTTTCAGAGGTGGACTATGTTCATCCTTACTATACACTTTATCCGAAACACAGAAAAATTATCAAGGACGCATTCCTTTCCGGCAGAGCTGAATCGGACTGCTTCTATAATCAGCCGAACGACCTGACTTCATCGGGCGAGGCGTTTGTCCGCAACCTTGTTTATGGTCAGCTTTATCACCGTGATGTTCTCGGAAGAATAAGCAGAGTGTATGTTCCGGGCGATGTTTACGGCCACTTTTCACAAATTTCACAGGTCTGCACAAAAGGCGGCTGTGAAATGATGCGTTGGGGCAAATATATGCTCGGTGTTGATGACCTTTTCAGACATATGTCACCCGACGGTACAGTGCTTCTTCACGAAAAAACACTTGTCAGGGAAAATGCAATCCGCTTCGGCGTCAAGGGCTGTTGCCATTCTTCTCAGGCAACTCCGCATATCGAAGCGTTCCCGAGAGAGGGCGACACCTCGTGGATGGAAAAAACTCTTACAAATGCAAAATTCTCCGTTTTCTCCGATATGGCGGATGAAGTTCTGAAAAGTGACAGCGAGAATCTTGCACAGGGTAAAAATCTGATTGATCTGACATCGAGAGATATCACTCAGCACCATTCAGGCACTCTGCTCACAAGAACTGATTTTAAACAGGCAAACAGACTTTGCGAAAATCTTCTTGTATCTGCTGAAAAATTTGCCGCTGTCGCATTTCTTCACGGTGCAAAATATCCCGAAAAAGCTTTTGATAAAGCGTGGCGACAGCTCCTTACAGCACAGCACCACGATTCAATAACAGGCACAAACAACGAAATTTCTTTCGTTGACCTTATGCTCGAATACCGCGAAGCAGCACAGACTGCATCGGATATTCTTCTGAATGCTGCAAACTATATTGCCGCAGAGGTAAAAACAGAAGACAGAGAAAATGCCGTTCTTGTCTTCAACCCCGTACCAAACAATGTAAGCGGTTACTGTGAGTTTGATATACCTGACAATTTTGAGGGTAAGTTTGCCTGCCTTGTAACACCCGATGGTGACGAAATCTCTGTATACATCAATAAAAGCAAAGGATATTTCCTTGCAAAAGAAATCCCTGCAACAGGTTATTCTGTTTATAAGCTCAAGGCTCTTGACGAAGACCCTGACGTTCACGTTTTCGGCAACGGTAACGTTATAGAAAATGAAAAATTCCGTCTTGAAGTTGATTCAATCCACGGTGGTATAGTTTCAATTTTTGATAAGACAGAAAACAGAGAATGGGTTGATTCTTCTGCCCCAGCTTCAGCTAATGCGATTTATGTGCTCAAGGAAGTACACGACAGACTTGAAGAGCAACACGAGGTTTACACCACGGGACACAAGCTGATTTCTGATGAATTCGATGCAAAAATCGAAAGCGAAAAATGTGCATCTTATGAAAAACTTAAGGTTATCTCTACTCTCGGTACGGTTGCAAAGGTTATACGTGAAATAACTCTTTATAATAACGCAGATACCATTGATTTCAAAACAATTGTTGAAGACTACAATTCGGTTGACGATATGTTCTGTGCGACATTCCCGATGAACGTAAACGGTGGTGCGGTAATTTTCGACGACCGCTTTGCTCCTCACGTTTCCATCCGTTCAAAGAAATATATGTCGTTCCAGACTCATCAGGGATATTCTTTCTCAGGTTGCAGAATTCTTCCTTCAAACCGTTGGTTCGGCATCGGCCCGAGCGTTACGGCTGTTCTCAATGAAGGCAGATTCAATATTGGTATGACAGCAATTATCAGCAAGAACGAAGCCGTAAAAGCTTCTGAACGCTTGCTTGCCGCGCTTACAAAGAAGTGTGTCCCCGTCACTCTTTATCCCGACACCGAACAACACGGCGGTGCAAAAATTATTCATTATAATGAAGACATTTACGAAACTGATACCCGCTTTGTTCTGAGCCTCGAGGGCGACGGCAATCTCTATACCGAAAAGCTTATGGCTCAGTTAAGTTTGGATATCAGAGAAAATCTTTCTGCAAATCTTTGTAAAAATGGTATTGGTGTGGTTTATCTCAAGGACAGTGATAATGCATACCATAAGGCTGTTGATGTTATCCTTGTTATTGCCAGGGACGACGAGAAACTCCAGAACTTTGTTTCAGTAATTGAAACTCAGCTTGAAAACGGATATATCTTAAATACGGCTGATGTTATCTGTGCGGATACGCCTTCCGTGACCGACAATTATGGTGCAGAAATTATCAATAACGGTACAGTTGCGTGTTCCGTCGAGGGTAAAAACACTCTTAACCTTATGCTTTTCCACACTGCTGCATTCTACGGAAATCAGGGCAGAGTAACAGGCGGCGAAGAGCTTGTCCCCGAAAAGAAAACACATATTTTCACATACTCACTCTATCCTCATAAAAATTCTTACAGAGAAGCTGACACTTACGGCAAAGCTGCAACATTCAACGAAAGAATTTTTGCAATCAATGCACCGAAGGCGAAAGAAAAAGCATATCTTCCCGAAGAAATGTCTTTCCTGAAGTCCACAGAAGGATTCGAAATAACCGCATTCAAAGCAGGCGGCTATCCGATGGCATCGATGAAGGATGAAACAGAATCACCCGCTCAGAGAGGTCTTGTTATCCGCGGTTTCGAAACATACGGAACAAAACACAACATAAACATTCAGACGGGATTTGCAATCAACAAAGCGGAAAGCGCTGACCTTCTTGAAGAAAACAGAAGTGCTGTTGATTTTGAGAAAAACTGCATTTCAATTCAGGTCAACGCTCATTCAATTGAAACTTTTGTTGTTTCGCCTGAAATCCCCGAATCTATGGATTATGATATTCTCGGCACTCAAAAGGATATTACTGAGCCTACATATGTAAGAAGCTGGGAACACGATATGGGAGCTGTTGCAACGGGTTATCTGCGTTTTGCTGCAACACTTGATAAAAAATCAGAAATTATCGATGAGCTTACAACAACAATCGATCTAAACGCAGTCAATAACTCTGCCGATAAAAATGCAGATGTCAGCATAACGATTGTCTGCTCAGACGGCATCACAGCTGAAAAAGAATCCGTATCTGTTTCGCTCGCTCCTGAAGAAAGCACGGTCATTCCTTTGGTGGTGACAAAAAAATCACCCGACACAAAGGGTCAGGTGAAAATTTATTACGAATACGATTCACAGAGCTTTACGGATGTGTATGAATTCGGCTATTTTAACCCCGAAGTTTCACTTGAAATCAGGGATAATAAAATCCTCTGCACCATATTCAATCCCACCGATCAGCATCTTGACGGTTCACTTCTTCTTGCAACGCCGTATGAAACCTGGGGAGATATTCAGGGCAACACGAGTGCATGGGGAACAATATCACCGTTTGCTTATAGCGTAAAGATTGCGCCGAACGAGAAAAAGGTTTATGAATTCACGTCAGAGATCAGTGATGAAGATTTCTTCAAGGCATATTATGCCGCAGCAAAACTCTGCTGTAACGGAAGAATTCATTTTGCCTTTGCAGAACAGCACGGCTTCCGCCATAATAAATGGTCAACAGATGTCACGAGAATCAACGGAACAATTGCAGATTTGCTGCAGATGTAATATAAAACCTTTTTCTTACAAAACCCAAAACTGAACAAAGCATCTGCGTTCAATCAAAGTTTCAACACAGGATTCGTCGATCGTGAGGCGACGACAAAGAAGTTGGTGAAAGAGGTATACCGGTTTCTTGCTTTTCAACCGCTCACCTGCTCAGGTGTGATTTTCAGGGTAAAATTCGCTTAAAATCTCCGTCGGCGGAACGTCGGCGAAAATGGTTTTTGATACTCAAATTCGTTGATTCTACCGGGTTTGTCGGAGTATTTTTAACGCTTCTAATCCCGCCACTCCTACCACCTAAGTACAACGGTTTTAATACAAGCCGTTGTACTTTTTTTATTGTCAAAAATTCAAGTCCTACAGTAAATTTAAGAAAAGAACAAGTTGTGTATTGAAACTCTGATTAACATATTTCGTACTGTTTCGACAATTGGTATTTACTTCCACAATTTTTTTGTTTTCAAAATTTCTCAAAAAATCAAATTGTAAACGGAGTATACCATATCGTAAACGGTGTACACAAAAACGGACAATCCCCCTCTATAGCACAGTAAAAACTGTTGCTTTTTGTCTTATTTGAATGGTATAATGGGTTTATATAATTCGCGAAATTTACACAGCATGTTACGAAAACTTTTGTAAGGAGATTCAATATGGACAATATAATTAAGTTTGAAAGTAATAATTCGCAAGAATTATCCCCTATTCCTTGTGATGAGACAAATGATTTAATCAGCATAACAAACAATGTGCTTTTAGATGTGAGAACAGATTTATCTCAAAGAAAAAGTTTAAGTATGCCTATAGCTCGACTTTCTACACTTGGTGCAGGCGTTGCTTCTTTGTTACCTGCTTTCAGAACAGTTACGCAATCAGTAGGAGTAGACACCGCAAATTTGTTCCGTTGGGTAAATGAAGGTGGTGGCAATGCGTTAAAAATTGCAAAAGACGGCAATGCATGGGGAGCCTATAAAACTTTAAACGGCACATCCAAAATGGCAAAATTTCAGTCTGTTGGCCCTCTGGATGTAACAACCACTACAACTTTGCCGATTAACCCTGCAACAATGATGATGGCGGTTGCATTATTCTCTATCGAACAACAACTCGGTAACATAGCCGAAATGCAAAAGAAAATTCTTTCATTTCTTGAAATAGAAAAAGAATCAGAAATTGAAGCAGATATTGAAATACTTTCAAGCATCATAGAAAAATACAAACACAATTGGGATAACGAACAGTTTATTACAAGCAACCACAAAATGGTGGCTGATATTCAACGAACTACAAGAAAAAATATGCTCTCATATCAGAAGAAACTCAGAGATGTAATCAAGGAAAAGAAGCTAATAGTTTTACAAAACAAAATTAAAAATACACTTGATGAATTAATGAAAGACTTTAAGTACTACCGATTATCCTTGTTTACATTTTCCATGTCCTCATTGCTTGAAATTATGTTGAGCGGTAATTTTAAGGAAGAGAATATTCTTTCGATAAAAGAAGAAATCCAAAAACTTTCCTTTGCTTACAGAGATGTTTACGGTGAGTGTTCATTATATTTGGAAAGCATGGAAAAATCATCAGTTGAATCAAATCTGTTAAAAGGTGTTGGCGCTACAAGTAAGGCTGTCGGGAAATTTATAGGTAGCATTCCCAAAATTAAAGGTGGAAAGCTTGATGAACGCCTGCAAAAAGCAGGAGTACATGCAAGTGATAAGGCAAAATCAATTGAAACTGACAGCATTACTGATTTTTCAGAAATGAGCGATCCCGGAACAAACTTGTTTACAGAAAAAATGGAAGATTTGATTTTTGTATATAATCAAACAACTGATATATTATTCGATAACAATAACATATATCTTATAGCAAATTAAGATATATCAAACCGACTAGAGCAACAGTATTTTCACTGTTGCTTTTTGTTTGTCATAATGATACAATATTGCAGATATTTAAGATGAGGTATGTTTATGAAGATATTAAAGTTATTTCCGGGAATTATTTTATCCGCTATAATTGCTGTTTTTGCAATGTGGGTTGAAAGCCTGCTCCCTATTCACTTAATCGGTTCTGCAGTTATTGCTATGTTTGTTGGTATGTTTTTGAACAAAATCATTTCAAAAACAACTATTTTTGCAGGTGGAATTAAATTCACATCAAAGAAGCTTCTCAAATTTGCTATTATACTTTTGGGATTGTCACTTAACATTACAACTGTTTTGCAGGTTGGAAGAATGTCACTTACTGTTATGATTTTCACCTTACTCACCTGCTTTGGTGGTGGATATTTTATCGGCAGAGCATTGGGTCTTAATTGGAAGCTTTCAAACCTTATTTCAGCAGGTACAGGAATTTGTGGAGGTTCGGCAATTGCAGCTATTTCTTCTGTAATTGATGCCGATGACGATGATGTTGCTTATGCTATGTCTGCAACATTCCTTTTTGATATGGCAATGATTGTCCTTTTCCCTATTATGGGCAGAGCACTCGGAATGACTGACGAAGCATTCGGTATCTGGGCAGGCACAGCTGTTAACGACACATCATCCGTTGTTGCTACCGGTTACGCTTTTTCAGAGGCTGCAGGTGATTTTTCAACTATGGTAAAGCTCACAAGAACTCTTTCAATTATTCCTACTGTTATAGCTTTTGCATTTATTCAGCTTCGCCTTAAAAAGAAGGAAGCAGAAAAGAACAGTGAAAATGCAGACGGCTTAAAGGCAAATTTCAGCATCAAGAAGATTTTCCCTTGGTTTATCCTTGGATTTGTTGCAATGTCAGTTGTTGCAAGTATTTTCACAGTTCCTGCAGAGCTTGTTTCAGGCACAAAGACTGTAAGCAAATTCTTTATGGTAAGCGCTCTTGCAGCAATCGGACTCAACACTTCATTCTCAAGCTTCAAGAAATCCGGCATACGCCCTATGATTCACGGATTTATCATTTCAGCGCTCGTTGTCATAGTTGCATTGCTTGTTGAAATGGCAATGGGAATTGTGTGAAAATATCATAAACACTTATGAGCAACAGTCTGAAAACTGTTGCTTTTATTTTTGAGAACAATGTGATATAATGTATCCGGCAAATATACTTTATGCAGTCGGAAATTATAAACTTTGCTTTTTCGACTATATGCGCTGCTATAAACTCAAATAAACAGAAAGTAGGTTTTCATATGAGTATAGTTCGATGGTTTGAATCCGTATTGCTTATCTTTTCTCTGCTGTTCACATCGATAACGGGCTTCTTTAACGGCACAAACAAAGATGCTCAATTGCTTCAGGAAAAGACAGGCGGATACATTTACGGAGTATGTCATCCCGATGAAAACTACGAGCGAATCGATGAGCTTGGTCTTGGCTGGGTACGTTTTGACATTCCGTACCCGTATAATGCAGACGGCAGCATCAGCTCCTCATATGTTGAGTTCAAAAACAGAGCAAAGGGCTACGCTGATCAGGGAATTAAAGTTCTTGCAATCACACCTTACCCGAGATCTTATTTTGATATCGGCGGTTTTGACCCATCAGCTGATGAAAATGCCGAGCGCACAAAGGAAATCGCCGTATTTCTCTGCAATGACCTGCGCAATATTATAAGTGGAATACAGATAACAAACGAGATGGGTGTTTCCAACTTCACATATCCGTTGACAATGGAGCAGGCGGCAAAGTTCATCGGCATTCAGGCAGAGGCTCTCAGCGAAGTCAAAGGTGACCTGATTATCGGTTATAACTCCGCAGGCGTGATGGAAGAGCTGCACTACCTTATGAAACCTTATCTGCAGTATATGGATTATGTCGGCGTTGACCTTTACTATGGTACGTGGTACGGTGGGGAGCTGCACGACTATGTTTCCGCAGTCCGCAATGTAAACCGTATAACTAAAAAACCGATCATTGTTGCGGAATTCGGCTATATCAGTGCAGGCGAACCGAAAAGTGATGCAGAGCGTGCCGAAATCCTTGCAAGTTATGGCTATGATTCCGAAGATGCAGCACGTGCCGACATTGAGAATTTTGTCGCAAAGCTGCCGGATGCACTGAAATCGCACGTCTATGAGGAATACCCCGACCCTGCAACATGGGAAGATGCTGTTTTCGAGGCTATGGATAAGCATTTCTACTGCTATCTCGATGAAAAAGTCACAGGTATATCCCATACCCCTGAGGGTCAGGCTGAGTTTTACAGAGAACTTTTGCCTGCTTTGAAAAAGATAAACTGTCTTGCAGGATTTTTTGTTTTTTGCTGGAAAGATTCCCCTTCTTGCTGGTACTGCGGACAGTCGGACTGCCCATATGAAACTGCATGGGGAATAACAGATATAAACGGAAATCCCAAGCCTGCATTTTATGCAATAAAAGAAGCTATGGCTACTTTTGAAAAATAATTTATTAAAACAACAACACCACAGTCGGTACGATTTGCAACCTTTGGGTCATTTGTATCAGAAGTGGAGTAGTAAAACACAAAAAAGTCAGGAAACACTTGGTGTTCCCTGACTTTTTTCTTCGTTCTGTATGGGTTTGTGGCTTCTCGGAACTTTGCCCGAATCGAGAAAGTGACGGTTCACCCTATAACCTTTTCGGCGTAGGATGTACACACCATTTATGAAGAAACACTAAAACAACAAATTATATTCTGTTATCGCAATTTTACAATCATTCTCTTCCAATAACAGCCCTCGTCATCTACATGTTCCTCTGCCACTTTCACAAGACCGTTTTCAATCATCCGTTCAATCCGTTCTGAAAGGAATGCAACACTACCACATTGCCAGCTGCCCAAGATTTTTCCCATAACAGTATCTTGAGGTTGCGGACTTTCCGGTATAAATCGGATAATTTCAGAATCAAAAAAGTCTCTGTCGGCAGATACTACCGAATCTTCAATAAGGATACGAAGAGGTTTATACCTCGCAACAATCAATTGCCACTCTTTGGCAAAAAACTCTTTTTCTCCTGCGCCGATTTCTTTCGCTGTATGAACAATATTGAGTATCGTTTCAGGATTTATTCCCCATCCGTTAGTCCTTTCATATTTCCCATTAAATACACTGTATTCATATGACGGAGAAACAACCACAAAAAGTTTGTTTGAATATTCTTTCATTTCACTGCAAAGCCAGAACAAACCACAATAATCATTTGCACTTCTGCTTATCCACACTCGGACAGACTGGCCGTTATCAAGATGTTTTCTGAACTTTGTATATCTTGTTCGGATTTGTTTTAATTCATATTTATAAGTTTCTGTTATTTCCTCGTCTGTTATATCTTTATAATAATAGCGCAAGGTTTCAGCTTCTTCTTTCGCATAATGCTCCTGAATATTCTCAGATATGTCACCTATATCTAAATACCCACCAAGGTGAAATACACCGTCACTGTTAATGTCCTTTTTGAATTCTTTAAGCCAACCTTCTGCCATTCTGCTGAAACAAACATCAATCATAGTGTATACCTCTCTGTTATATCAGAATTCTTATCGCCTTTTCTGCTGCCTTTTCATCAAATCCAACATCATCTTCTGTTTTAACAAGGTACTTAGCGTTACTTTCAGACCATTCAAAATCGAAATCATCAAGGATAACATAGTTTTCAATCTGTTCATGATGAAGCTTAAGCCACTCATTGATTTCACGATCTCTGTCTTTCAATTCAGGGGTTTTATCAAAAATCTTCAAACCATATTTTTCGAAAAGATTGTTGATATATTCTCCGAATCGGTCAGACTGTATGTCACCACAATCCCAATATTCACGCCACGTTGATGACAAAACTATTTTCGCATCGGTTTCCTTCACGAGATGCTCCAACCAACTCATATGAACTTCAGAAATCGGCTCTTCAAAATAATCAACCTTGGGATCCTCTCTGTACGATTCCGTGTTAAGAACACCGTCAATATCAAGAAATATCACTTTCATAGGTGAACCTCCCGAAGTCATAATATAATATGATTATAACATTCAAGGCATTGCATTGCAATATTTCTTGAAACGAACCGTATGTGAAGTCCCTGTATCCGTACTTCTGAGCTGTGTTGACATTTTCAGATGTAGGTGATATACTGTTTCAGAAGTTGTACACCTGTCCGTTTCGGACGTAAGAGATGAGGATTTTACATCATCTGCAGGTGCAAGACTTCTTTTTTTATCTGCAAACACACATTTCAAATGCAATATTCTTCGTGTAGTTAAATATCATCAGATTTAACTCCATAGCCTATTGCATCACCTGCCACAATAGTAACTGACGTTCATTTTACTTTCGAAGATGATCGGTCAGTGTCAGCGTGATACTTAGAACGCGTTAATATCGCTGATATATGACCCGTAGCTCAGCGGCCGAGTGAGGACTCGAAATCCTCGTGACGATGGGTTCGACTCCCATCCGGGTCAGTTTATAAAGCAACAGTGTAAAAACTGTTGCTTTTTGTTTTGTGCGAGTGATATAATTCTCAGAAAGCTTCTCTATTCATTTGACATTGTTGTATAATGGTGATATATTTTTATCAAAGCCGAACCACGGTCATCTTGTTCAGATGACGACCTTGAGTCACTAAGTGGTATTCGGTCTTTTTTTATAAAATATGATAAAAATCAGCAACCTGATAAATAATAAAAATACAAATTCTGAGGTGATAATATGAACAGACCTTATATTATTTGCCATATGGTGACTTCACTTGACGGCAAGGTAACAGGAGAATTTCTCTCGCAAACTGAATGCGAAAGTTCCTGTGAAATATACTATGACATTAACAGGAGCTTAAAATCAAACGGATTCATCTGTGGACGTGTCACTATGGAAGGCAGTTTTACCGGCGGATATTATCCTGACTTATCAAAGTACGAACCTGCAAAATTCCCTTCAGGACACAAAACGGACTTTATGCTTGACGATATGACGGGATTTTATGCCGTTGCATTCGACCCTAAAGGAAAACTCGGTTGGAAATCCAACAAAATCATTGATCCCGACGGTGACCCGGGATATGATGGTGCACAGATTATTGAAGTGCTCACAGAACAAGCTGATGACCGTTATCTTTCATATCTTATGGATATGGAAATCCCGTTTATTATTGCAGGTGAAACTGAAATTGATGTAAATCTTGCTTTATGTAAGTTAAAGAATATTGTCGGTGCAGAAACTCTTCTTTTAGATGGTGGCAGCATCATAAACGGTTCATTCCAGCGAGCAGATGTTATTGATGAATTAAGCCTTGTGACAGCACCAATCGTCGCAGACAAAAACGACAAACCATTGTTTACGGACAGTTCATCACAAAACTTTGAACTCACAAAAGCTGAAGCTGTTAACGGAAACCTCATTCTTAACTACAAAAGAAAAAACTGAAATTTTCAGTCCTCTCTTTAACCGCATACAAAAAATATATTGATCGGACAATAGTGAAAAAAGTTTCATAAACCTTCTCTGTAGCTTTGATTATTATGTATTGATTTATTTTTGTTTTAGTGATAAAATCGAAATATAAACGAGGTGATATTTATGAATGATAAAAAGACTTTGAAGATTTATACGGGTTTGTGCAGCGCTATTGCGCTCATATATGGCTTGTGGATGTCACTTTTTATGAGATGGGATCAATATCCGTACATAATTCCGACTGACAAAGATATGCTTTTACCCGCTGAAGATTTTGTTGCAAAATTTGACGGTATGCTTCAGCAGCCACTATATGCCAATGCGGCAGTTTATTGGATATGGGTTGCTGTTTCAGCAGTAATTCTGCTTTCTTACGCTTTCTTTATCAAAAAGGTGCTTTTTGCAGAAAAGATTACCAAGGGCACAACTGTTTTTTGTATGGCAAATCTGATTGCAGGATTTGTTTTTATCACGTGGTACGGATTTTTCAGCTTCCCCTCACAATTCGGCAATATCCTGACTGACGTTACTGCAAGTATGCTCGGACTTCGCTACCCTTGGCACTTTAAGCTTTGGGGTGTTCTTGCATCGCTTTCAATTTTCACAAATACAATTTATATGTACCGAAAAAACAATTATAAGGGTAAATTGGGTGTTATCGTTACTGCACTCGGATGTGCGAGTATTTATGTAACAATCAATGTACCTTCTGCAGGTCTTGATCTCGTTATGACTGCCCGTTGCCTTTCGCACTGGGCAACCGCTCTGATCTTCGCCTTTTTAGGTGCTGCAGGTGTGATTATTTTCCTTCTTCACAAATGCAGACTTAAAGAGAAAAAATACATAATTGCAACCGTGATTTTTGTTGCTGTGCTTATTCTTATGCTTGTTCTTCTTGTAACAGTCGGTAAGAGTGCATTCATCGAAAATCTTCCGATGTGGGTTGCATACGCATTATTATTCATAATCAATTTCACATCTCTGCTTGATAAAAAAGAAATTAAATCGGTTAACGAAAAGCATGAACCCGAACTTGTAAAAAAGCACTCATCCTGAGTGCTTTTTTTGTTTTTGGAATTACCGATAGAATTGTAAAAGTATATTAGCATCAAAAGATACCTGATAGCCTGTATCAACGCAAAAAACTATTGCGTTTATATCGATATAGGTGTTATAATTCATTTGCATAAAGTACTATTATGAAAGAAGTGGTAATATGGTAAAAAACTATGATGCTGTTGTTATCGGCGCAGGTAACGGCGGACTTGTGGCATCAGCACGTCTTGCCAAAGAAGGAAAAAAGACACTGCTTATTGAGCGTCATAATTTGCCCGGTGGTTTTGCTACAAGCTTTGTAAGAGGCAGATTTGAATTTGAGGCATCACTGCACGAGCTTTGTGGTATCGGCTCTATTACAGGAAAGTCGCCGTTATTGAAGATTTTCCAGGAGGTCGGTGCAGCAGATAAAATTGAATGGGTAGCTCTCGACGAGGCATACAGATTGCTCACATTAGATAAAAAAGAAAAGTGCGACTATTTAATGCCTTTGGGCAAGGAAGCTTTCATAAACAAGCTCGAGGAATATGATCCCGGCTCTTCAGTTGTAGTCAGAAAGATTTTTGATCTTATTGAGAGCATTGAAAAAACCTTGGATTTCGTAAGCAACATTGAAGATTTCAAGCCTTCAATGATCAAAGAGATTTTCTCTGAGCATACAGATTTCCTTAAGGTTGCAAACTACTCTGTTGACGAGGTGCTCAAGGCTTTCGGTGCAAGTCAGAAAACAAGAGACATCCTTAACGGATACTGGTGCTATCTCGGTCAGCCTACCGACGAGCTTAATGTTATTCACTACTTCACAATGCTTCACTCGTATATCATCGACGGTGCTGTTATTCCCAGAGGCAGAAGCCATCAGATAAGCACTGCCCTGCTTGAAGCATTTACCGAAAACGGTGGCGAAGCATGGTTTAACACAAGCGTTAAAAGGATCATTATTAAAAACGGCAAAGCTACAGGTGTTGAGCTTGATGACGGCACTCAGATAAACGCTAAGGCAGTTGTTTGTAACGCTTCACCGTACAATGCTTACACAAAGCTTATTGACAAAAACGCTGTTCCCGAAAAGCTTAAAAAGGAAGTAAACGCTAAAACTCTTGGCGCAAAGGGCTTTGCAGTATTTTTGGGACTTAACCGTTCTGCAGATGAGTTGGGACTTAACAATCACACTTACTTCATTTATCCGACCAACGATAACAGAAAATGCTATGAGCTCAGCAAAAAGCTCGAAACTAATGATGTTCAGGCAACAGTTTGTCTTAACAGAGCATTTGACGATTGCTCACCTGAAGGCACAAGCATTCTTTATATGACCTCTATTTTTGCAGGTGATGAATGGAGCAAGATAGGAGTTAAGGATTACCATAAAACAAAACTCGCTTTTGCTGAAAAAATGATAGATAATTTTGAAAAAGCAACAGGCGTTAAAATCAGAGATTACATAGAAGAAATTGAAATTTCAACTCCTATGACTTATGCCCGTTACACAGACGCTCCTGCAGGTACTATCTACGGATATGAAGCAACAAAAGAAGACGGCATCGTTAAAAGAATTGTTTTCGACCTTATAGATAAAGGCATCCCCGGACTTTATTTCGCAGGTGGCTATACTACAAGACATATGGGTTATTCTCCGAGCTATACAACAGGTGATATGGCTGCAAAGGCTGCCGTACTCGCTATGGAAAAGGAGGCAAAATAAATGAGCAAGAAAAAAGTTTCTGTAAACGGCACTTTCAAGGATAGTGTTAATACAATAAAGTTTTTAACAGAGAGAAAACAGTTCGTTAATAGTGCTAAAGCTGTTTTGCCGAAAAGTACTGACGATTTCGGAGTAAACAAGGTTGCTAAAAGCCTTCATCCTAAATTTCAGAAGCTTGTAATCAGCAAAATTGAAGAGCACGGAAATATTGCAAAAAGCTATTATTTCAAGAGCGAATCAGAGCTTGCATATTTCAAAGCAGGTCAATACCTTACATTTAAGCTTGAAATCGGCAATTCAGTTGTTACTCGTTCATATTCAATTGCTTCCTCCCCTGCCTCAGCATTGAATGGTGAATATCAGATTACAGTTAAGCGTATCAACGACGGCTTTGTTTCTGATTATATTCTTGACAACTGGAGTGTCGGCGATGAAGTTATCGCTTTTGCACCTGAAGGAAATATGACATATTGCTCATTAAGAGATGCTGAAAACATCGTTGCTATCGCAGGTGGCAGCGGTATCACACCCTTCCTTTCACTCGCAAGAGCAATCGACCAGGGTGATGAAGATTGCAGTCTTACATTGCTTTATGGCTGCAGATCATCAGATGAAATCCTTTTCAGAGCAGAGCTTGACTCTCTTGCTGAGAAAAACGAGAAGATCAACGTAGTTTATGTTCTCAGCAACAGCGACGAAGAAGGCTACGAAAAAGGCTTTGTCGGTGCAGATATCATCAAGAAGTATGCACCTTCTGAAGTTTACAGCATTTTCGTTTGCGGACCCGGCGGTATGTATAAATTCCTTGAAACAGAGCTTCCGAAGCTTGAAAAAGAAAGAAAATATATCCGTTTTGAAGTTTTTTCTTCCGGTAAGAAGACAGAAGAAGCAAAGGAATTCAGCATCACTGTTAACAACCGTGGGAATGAAACAGTTATTAAGGCAATCAGCAACGAAACCGTTCTTTGTGCATTCGAGCGTGCAGGCATAGAGGTTCCTGCAAGATGTCATACAGGCGAATGTGGTTTCTGCAGAAGTAAGCTTGTAAGCGGTAAGGTTTATATCCCCGAGGGCGAAGACAAGCGCCGTATAGCAGATATGCAGTTTAATTTCATTCATCCTTGCTGCTGCTATCCCGAAAGCGACCTTGTTATAAGAATCAACTGATTCGTTGAATTTACATCTGACTCTTATCAGACGACTATAAAAGCTAAGTCAGGAAACACAGTCGTGCTTCCTGGCTTTTTTCTGTATTTTAAAAATATTAAACGAACGGTGAACAAACCCTTCAAGTCGCCTTTAGTATCTTTCGTCATTATTACCAAATTCTTTGTATATTGTTTGTGCAATATCTGCACATCGCCAATTGACTTTTGTTAAAAAATAAGTATAATTTACTCTCGTTAACAAAACAAATTACAGCAATATACACAGAGGTACTTATGCAAAACTACATTCAATTACTCGGTCACACAATAGGTTTTATTTCAGTCGCTTTATTCTTTTACTCTTACCAGCGCACCAAAAAAAGCAAGATAATGATTATTCAGACTGTTGCAACAGCTTTAAGCTGTGTACAGTATCTGCTCATAGGCGCTGCTTCAGGCTTCACTTTAAACGTTGTGTGCATTATTCGTAATCTTGCATTCTTCTACCGTGAAAAGAATAACAAGACAGACCTTACGACACCCATTCTTTTTGCAGTAGCCATGGCAGCTGTGAGCTGCTTCTCGTGGGAAGGTATTCACTCGTTGCTTATAACTTCAGGACTTGTCGTCAATACTATCTGTATGGGTATTTTCGATGCAAGGAAATTCCGCAAGACAATACTTATCTCATCTACACTTATTCTCGCTTACAACTTCTTCGCACTTTCATACAGCGGTATGTTAAGCGAAGCAATATCACTTATTTCTGTTGTAATCGGCATTATCCGTTACAGAAAGATTAAGCCGATGCCGATCAGCAGAACAGAAAAACAACTTGCAGCTTAATAAATCAGAATCGTTGTACTTTTATTTTTGCTATAATGGTTAATGCTTTAAAGTTGAAAAGTTTTGAGAGTTGTAGTATAATTTTAAACACCGATCAGATCAATGATAAAATGTCAGTGACAAAGAAGTAAAAGTACGAAAAAGCTATTTTCAAAAAAGTGGTTTAAGCTTGTATTGGTTGCAACGGTATTAATTTTAGTTGTGGTGTTTATTGTTATTCCGTATGTCGACAGTGTCAAGTGGAACAATGAACAGGCAATAAAACTTGCAATAGGTGATTTTATGTATAATTTTGATTTTGATATTCTACTTAAAAATGATAACTGTGACGTTTTATTAAACAAAACAGTTGAAAACGGTATTTTGTTTGTCGATGTGAAAATGGTTCAGAAAGAACTCGCAACACCTGAACAGTTTTCCGTCAAATGGAAAATCAGCGCTACAGACAGTTGCGGTGTATGGAATTCCTTTGCACGTAATCATACAATCCGACCGGACTGGTCAGGCGTCGAAGCAATTTCGAGACTCGCCTCCGGTATGCCCGTTCAGCAGATAACAACCTTTGACTCAAAGAATAAACTGTGCATTTCACTTTCAGACGTTGACACACCGTCAAAGGTTTCAATGGGTTACTGCGAAGAAACTGCAGAAATTCTTTGTGAAGTGATATTTTTCACTCTGCCCACAAATGCGGTGGAAGAGTATTCTGCAAAAATCAGAATCGATATGAGAAATATCCCTTTCTATGACAGCATTTATGAAACTGTTTCCTGGTGGGAAAATGAATGCGGTTACAAATCAGCTTTTGTTCCCGAAAGTGCAAAAATGCCGATGGATTCCCTTTGGTACAGCTTTCATCAGAATCTGAAAAGAGAGGAAATCTTAGAAGAGTGCCGTCTTTCAAAAGAGCTTGGTATGGAAACCGTTATAATCGACGACGGTTGGCAGACTGATGACAACAATCGTGGCTATGCCTACTGCGGTGATTGGTCTGTCTGTGAAAACAAAATGGGCGATATGGCAGCTCTGATTGACGAAATTCATAAAATCGGTCAGAAGGTAATTCTTTGGTACTCGGTACCCTTTGTTGGTCTTTATTCTGAAAAATATGAAGAATTCAAGGATTATTTCCTTGACAAATCAGGCAACGAAACGGATTTCCGGGCTCTTGACCCGAGATACAAAAAGGTAAGAGAATACCTTTGCGGTATTTACAAAAAGGCTATTACCGAGTGGAAGCTTGACGGATTAAAGCTTGATTTTATTGACAGCTTTGTTTTAAAGGGTAAATCATTGGAATGCGATGAAAGACGTGATTTTCAGTCTCTTGAAGATGCTATTCACGCGCTTATGTCTGAAATCAAAGCTGAGCTTACAGCAATAAACAGCGACATTTTAATTGAGTTCCGTCAGTCATACATCGGACCTTCTATCAGGAAATACGGCAATATGCTCAGAGTCGGAGACTGCCCGGGAGACATCCTGGCAAACCGCAGTCAGATAGTTAATTTAAGATTAACATCAGGCAAAACTGCAGTTCATTCGGATATGATAATGTGGAATGAAAACGACAGCGTAGAAAACGCTGCTCTGCAGTTTGCAAATGTAATTTTTTCTGTTCCGCAGATTTCAATGCTTATAAAGGATTTACCGCAGGAGCATATTGAAATGCTGAAATTTTACATTTCATTCTGGAAGGAATACAGAGATGTACTCCTTGACGGCAAATTAACCGCAAAAAATCCTGAAAACGATTATTCACAGGCACAGACAACACTTGATAACACTACAG
Organism: Acutalibacteraceae bacterium; assembly: GCA_036309125.1. Taxonomy (GTDB): domain Bacteria; phylum Bacillota; class Clostridia; order Oscillospirales; family Acutalibacteraceae; genus CAG-488. The sequence goes on from JAXJUJ010000153.1 coordinate 19,272, forward strand.
TTGTTGCGATTTATACCAATAACGTAGTTGATGCAAAAAATGACACTACCGTAATTGTGAACGCTTCGGGATTTGATTCTGTTGTAGTAAAAAATGCTGTTGATAAAAAATTTACCGTTAAAAACTGCAAGGGTGAAATAACCGACAGTGGCATTGTAAAGAATTCGTTAGAGGAAATTTCCGTTGCCAAAAGCGGAGTATTAATTCTTGAAAAATAAGTTGCACTTTAATCTAATGTAACAAAAAATGAGAGTACGGCACAAAGCCATGAGATAGTCAATACTTTGTAGACACAAAAAAAGAATAAAGTTAAGCTGCCAGTTCAATACGATATTGGACTGGTGGTTTTTTGTTTAGTTTTCGTAAAGGCTTGATGTAATTAAAGTAATGTAC
>JAXJUJ010000154.1:0-28597 GCA_036309125.1 Acutalibacteraceae bacterium
GGTCGAAGGTCTCTCCACTGTTGATTCTGATTTCAGAAACGTTTGCCTTGATTTCAAAGGTTTCATAATCAATTTTATTTTCGATTGCAAATTCCTCTGCAACAGAACCGGGATAACAAAGGATTTTTCCTTCAAATCCTTCGAAGGCATCGGGTGCAATTTCAGTTATATTTTCAGGAATTTCAGCAATTCCTGAGTCTGCAAGGTATCTGACGAGCTTTGTGCCTTCAAGCTTCAACGGATCAAGGTGTTTCGGGGAAATAACTGTCAGAGTTTCCTGAGAGTTGAGATGAAGCACATATTCTTTGCTGTCGGTGATATCGATTTCTGCTGTCCAGAGCTTGAAATCTTCGACTGTAGTCGGAGTCATTTCAACCTTCGTTTCACCGCAGATGAGCTCAAGCTTACTGACATCAGAGGAAGTTGTGATTTCGATATCGACTGTTTCGTTGTAGCTTTCTTCGGGGTAATCAATATCGAACACGCGATTTGCTTCTTCGTTGTATTCACGAACAAAAACGTTGATGTTGCCGTAATCAAGGCTGCTGTTGCCGTAAGAATAACGGAAAAGGAGAGTGTGCTGACCCGTTGTTTTGAGTTCTGGCATAATTGTTACGCTTGAACCGTTGTCTTTCATTCTGAACTTGACGGCAACACCATCTTCGTAAAGTGCGAAGGACTTGACGTTTTCGTCACGGTCGATTCTTATTTTGTAAGTGTCGCCTTCGTTGATCCAGTCGACATAACGTACGCTGTCAAGGATCTCGATTTCTTCCATGATGTTTGCGACAGATGTTTGGAAAGCTTCTGTTTTGTGAGAATCACCATATACGGGGCTTATCTGGAATTTATGATTTTCGTCATCAGGGATGAGGTGCTTGATTGTTGAAACAGTGTAATTTCCGACGGTCTTTTTGTAAAGATAAGCGGGAGATGACTCTGTGTAAGTAGTTGTTGAACCACTGCTGCCACTGAAAACAATCTTGGTCGGTGCACCGTTCGAAATGATAATAAGGCTGCTTCGTGCATTTATTCTGAATGCACCGTCAGCGACACAGCCGACAACGCCCGTTAATTCGCTTTCTGTGTCAGCAAGACCGGACATAAGAGAGGAGAGCTTGCTGTAATTTGTGACCTTTGCCTTCGCTTTATCGCTTAAAGCGTCGTAAGCAACCTGTGCTTCGAAAATCTCACGGACAAATCGGTCATCAATAGTTTCTTTCGGCAGAGCTTTGATCATATTGATAACGTCTTTGTGGTTTTCTCTCGGGTTTACCTGAATTTCATATTCAACGCTGACGTTGCCGTAACGAAGAACAACAAATGTTTTTCCTATTTCTTCAGTAACCTTGTCATAAGAGAAAAACTGTTCGCCGATGGAGTCTTTGACGTAAGTGTATACAAGCTCAGGCTCAACCTTCTGAGTTGTACCGTCACTGTACTTTGCTGTAAGTTCAATGCTGTCGGGGTCAATTGCTTCACCTGCATTGTAAGAGGTTTTTGAAATCTCTGAAACAGAAAGACTTACGGTTTCTGTTTCTGTCAGGCAGGATGAGCCGAAAAGGATATCAGAATTTTCGTCATAGCATACAGCAGTAATAACAGAGCCTTCTTTGATTTTCGGAAGGATAATTTCTGATTTTGCTCCGTCGGGAACGAAATCACAGCAGTAGTTTCCGTCTGCAAAAACTTTTACAAGAGAGGGGACAGTGTCTTTGGATGTAACGCTCAGAGCGTTTTTACTTTTATCGAAAGAGAGTGAAAGCTTTTTTGAGTTAACGTATTCGCTGTTAGCGAGAGTGCCGAAAGAAGCGTAGGCTGACGGAATGTCCTTGAGGACTGAATCAAACCAGTTGATTTTTGACTGTAATCGAAGCTTCAGATCAAGTGCATTTTCCTCAGCACTGATGTCGTTGTACCAGAGATAATCGTTATGTGCCGCAGAAGATGAAAGCATTTCCAAAGAGAAATCAATGTCTCCACCGTCTCTGACAAGGTCATTTATTGCAGTGTATCTGTATTCAAAATAAGTCTCTCTTAATTCCTGAAGAAAAACGGGGTCAGAAAGAAGTCTTCTGAGCCAATTGATGTTCAGCGAAGTCCATTTGAATGTGCTTGTAGAAATGAGAGTATTGTCCATATCCCGTATGGGACCGTAAACGAGCTTGCCGTCAACTTCCTTGCTGATCCACGTGCTTGTACGTCCGAAGTCGTAATTTTCAAAAAGCTCGTTGACGAGGAGACCTTTTGCGAAAGATTCAACGTCGATGAAATCAGTGTAGCGCATCGTCTCGCCGTTGTATGTAGTGCAGAAATCATCTGCGAATAAAGCATCCTCAAAAGCCTGATAATAACCCTGAATTGAATTGAGCATATCGTCGCTCATTACTTCGGGAGTGTCGACGCAGACATACGCACCGTTCTTTGTTGCAAAGGTGTATTCCTCAGCCTTACGGACAACCTCAAGAAGGTATCCGCCGTTGATATCAGGAACGTCGATATAATCGGAAACGGTGTATGTAATGCCGTTGTATTCAACGCTGTCACTTGTAGTCCAGCTCATATCTTCAGCCATCTTATCGATAAGCTCGTCACGCTGATCCTTTGTCAATGTGTTTTTATGGGCATCGTAAATTGCTTTTGCAGCATCCTCTGCAAGGTCCTCCCAGTTTGTAATGTCCACACGGTTATCGTCAACGCGGATATGCTCACAAAGCTGATAGTTACCAACGGGTGTTCCGTTGAAAACAAGGTCAACCCATACGGATTTCTGATATTCCAAGCCCATATCTGCAGACAGGTTATATGAAAGTTGGTTTCTTAAAAGGCTTGTATCGAAAGGATTGGAGAGAAGCACCCAATGCTTGTTTTTGCCCATTCCGAAAAGGTCAGCCTTTGAATCGAGCTTGAGTCTGTAAGGCTTTTTGTCAGCATTCCAGGTTGCGTTACCTCTTCCTCGGATCTGTGTTTTACCCTCGTAGAGGACTTTGTCGGAATTATATTCCTGATTACCCTGAATCCTGATATCCGCATCAATGTATTCTTCTTTTGAGTGAACAGGCTCTCTGTTTTCTGTTTCAATGTAAATAACAGGGATTTCACTCATAAACATATTTGCAGTGCCGACAGCATTTCCTTTGGTATCGAAAACTTCAACACTGATCATTGACTGCATATCGCTTTCAATAGGAGTGTATGTATCACCATCGTTTTCAATCCTGATTCCGTCGATGTACCAGCGGTAAATAAAGTCTCTGCCTTCGTCACCCGGTACCTCGGCTTTGATAGGCACACCGACCTCGGCGAAATCAGCGTCAAACGATACTTCGCCGAAATCTTTTTCAACGGTGATAAAGGTATAGTTTCCTGCAAATGCTGATAATCCTGATGAGGAAATAAGTAAAATTGCGCAAAGTAAAACGGTAAGAATCTTTTTCATAAAACAAGCCTCCCGATATTGTTAAATTACATTATACCTTTTTGGAAAAAATAAGTCAAATTTTTATATCGACACGGTTTGTGAATTTTTTCAGAAATTACCTGATGAAAATGCGTGTAAGTTGCATCATAACCTTGACCTTATGAGAAAAAAATGTTATTATATAGTGTATATTGTTTTACTTTATATAAGCTCGTATATGAAAGGCTGTGACATTATGATTAAAATTGCACCGTCAATTTTATCCTGCGATTTTTCAAAAATGGGTGAAGAGGTAGCACGTATGGATACCTGCGGAGCCGATTATATACACATTGACGTGATGGATGGTCATTTTGTGCCCAATATTACCTTCGGCGCACCTGTCGTAAAGTGCATCAGAAAGAGCACTGACAAGGTTTTTGACTGTCATCTTATGATAAGCGATCCCCTTAAATATGCAGAAGATTTTGCAAAGGCAGGGGCAGATATAATTAACTTCCACGTTGAAAGTGATTCTCCGACAGAAGAAACGATAGACAAAATCCTCTCTCTTGGCTGCAAGGCAGGTCTTACCGTGAAGCCTGCAACTGCGGTTGAGGAGGTTTATCCGTATCTTGAAAAGCTGAGCATGGTGCTTATTATGACCGTTGAACCCGGATTCGGAGGTCAGAAGTTTATGCAGGATATGATGCAGAAGGTTTCTGCACTCCGTGCTGAGGCTGACAGAAGAGGACTTGAGCTTGACATTCAGGTTGACGGAGGAATTTCTCCTGAAACAGCACCTGTTGCAATTGCTGCGGGAGCAAACGTGCTTGTCGCAGGAAGTGCCGTTTTCTCAGCAGAAGATCCGTCAGCAATGATTGAGACTTTAAGAGGTTAAGTTTATTTCGTTCCAGTGCTCGTGCGTGGTAGCGACAGTAAGCGAGTCATTTCCTATAAATGTGCCGAATTCTTCTATTACGTGGCAGTGAATAATGGCTTTTTCACTGGGAATTTCTGCACGGAATTTGCTTCCGTCGGTAAAAAACCTGCCTTTGATACTGTCAGTACCTATCGCTGAAATCGCATCGAGCAGATCATCAGAATTTTTGAATTCGAAAATTCGTGTAGAGTTACTTTTTGAAATTACCGTACCTGTATCTGCACGTGAAAAAGGTACAGTAAACATAAGAATGCAACCGCCCGAGCCGTCAGGAGAGGCTTCTATCATCAGATTGCCCGACGGGTCTATGTCGCGACCTGTACGTTTTCTGACTTTGTCCAGAATTGTCCAGATAACGCGGCGGGTTTCAATGTCAGCGTAATCCATACGCTCATATGTAATATCAAGTTCGGTGAGGTCATCACAGCTTAATCCAACTAAAAATTTATTACTGCCAAGCGGTTGAATATCCACAAAAATACCCCCATAATCTTTGTACTGAGAATAATACTACTATGAAGTATATGCGGCATTCAACCATCAAATAATGGCAGAAAAGGAAACAGTATAAAATGGAAAATAATAACTACAACAAACGTCGAAGAAGCTACACGGAATTCCGTACTTCTTACAGTGACAATAAAAAGTACTTCATCAGTACTGACAGGAAAGCTCGTTGGCAGCCCATAGTAAAGTATCTGGTTATAGCGCTGGTTTTACTGGGAATAGTACTTGCGAGCTTCCTGATAACGGATGCTTTGCTGGAGATTTCTGAGGCACCGTATGAGCCTGAGCAGACAACCACTGTCGCAACTACAAATCCTGATGACAGCTATTTTGAAAATCAGGTGACTATACCTGCAGATGAAATCGACGAGATTCAGAATAACGAGATGAAAGAGTAGTTTTTGATGTATATCCCATATAATTCCAGATGCGAGTACCATAAAAGTATATTCGGGGCAATCGGAACAGAACAGAGTGTTGTGTTCCGCATAGTGCTGCCCCGTAATTTTTGCTGCCATCATGCAAGACTTGTGATTAAAAAAGATGGCGGAATTTTTGAAAATTTCATAGAGATGCAGTGGGATTGTATGCAGGGTGACAGTGAGGAATGGTGGAAGGTAACCTTTACTCCTGACGAAAGCGGACTTTACGGATACAGATTCGAATATGACACCCCGTGGGGAACGAGCAGAATTTATAATGCAGGCGACGGTATAGGAAAAATCCGTGATAACGGAGATATGTGGCAGCTTACTGTCTATGACAAGGATTTTGAAACTCCTGACTGGCTCAAGGGCGGAATTATTTATCAGATCTTTCCCGACAGATTTGCTTTTTCGGGAGAAGAAAAAGCAAACGTGCCTACAGACCGTGTTATGCGTGATGACCGTGACGGTGAACCGTACTGGAGACCTGATCAGCACGGTAAGGTGCTCAATAACGATTATTTCGGTGGTGACCTTAAGGGCATCGAGCAGAAGCTTGACTATATCAGAAGTCTTGGTGTTACCTGTATTTATCTTAACCCTATTTTTGAAGCACACAGCAATCACCGTTATGATACGGGTGATTACACAAAAATTGACCCTCTTCTCGGCACACAGGAGGATTTTGAATCTCTCTGCAAAAGTGCTGATGCAATGGGGATAAAAATAATCCTTGACGGAGTTTTCAGTCATACGGGATGTGACAGTAAGTATTTCAACGAGTACGGCAGATATGACACTGTCGGTGCATATCAGTCACAGAACTCGGAATACTACGGCTGGTATAAGTTTAAAAACTGGCCTGACGACTATCTCAGCTGGTGGGGAATAAAGCTTCTGCCTGAGGTTATTGAGGAAAACCCCGGCTTTATCGAATATATAACGGGTGAAAACTCAATAGCAAGAAAGTGGCTGAAATGCGGCGCTGCAGGCTGGCGACTTGATGTTGCAGATGAGCTTCCTGATATATTTCTTGACAGCTTCAGAAAAGCGGTCAAGGCTGAAAATCCCGATACTCTCGTAATGGGAGAGGTCTGGGAAGATGCATCAAACAAGTCAAGCTACGGTCAGAGAAGACGTTATCTGACAGGTGATCAGCTCGACAGTGTTATGAACTATCCCTTCGCGGGTGCGATTATCGACTTTGTACGTAACGGTGTTGCTGAGGTTTTCTCTTCAAGGATTATGACTATTGTCGAAAATTATCCCAAGCAGGTGCTTGATGTTCTGATGAATCACATTTCGACACACGATACGATGAGAGCGATTACAGCTCTCGCAGGTGAAAGCTGTGAGTATCGTGACAGATACTGGCAGAGCACACATTCGCTTGACGATAATGCATATAAAAACGGTGTACAGCTTGTAAAAATGGCTTCGGCAGTGCAGTTCACTCTGCCCGGTGTGCCGAGTATTTACTATGGTGACGAAGCAGGTATGCAAGGATATAAAGATCCTTTTAACCGCTGCTGTTACCCTTGGGGAAATGAAAATAAGGAGCTTCTGGAATGGTACAGAAAGCTCGGTGAAATAAGAAGTGCTGATAAATGCTTCGTTGACGGAAGGCTTGAAATCCTGTCTTCTGTAGCAGGATGTGTGGCATATTCGAGAAAAAAAGATGAAAATGCGATTCTTGTTATCTCAAACAGCAATCCGCATTCCATAACCTATTACGTCAAAGATGAGTGGAGCGACGCGGAGGATTTACTCGGAAACAGTTATGTCCGTGGTACGCTTGTGGATGTCGGAGCGAAATCAACAGTAATATTGAGAAGAAAGTGATTAAATGTCTAAAAATCATAAATTCAATACGGCAAAACAGGAAAAAAGAAAGAGCTTTTTTCGCCTGACTGCAATTTTTATCTGTATTGCAGTTGTGATAGGTTCTGTTTCTGTCGCTGTCATTTTAAAAAATAATAATAACTTTATCAAAGACCTTTTCACAAACGAAACAACGGTACAATCTCAGGAAGAGTCCACAGCAGAAAATGATCTTGTTGACCTTGAGCAGGAGCTGACGGGAAGAGCGAGAGTGCTTCTGTACTGCACTGACCGTGAGGCGAGTGAAATTTACTTTATGGCTATGGTTGATGCCAATATGAAAAGGCAGAGCTTTAAGGTATATCCTCTTAAGACTGATAATCCTGACTATACAAAAGCCTTGTCAACGGGTGGTTACAAGGAGCTTATTTCAAAGGTTGAAAGTGCAGAAGGGATAAAAATAGACAGATACATTGCTTCTGACACGGACACTTTTGCACTTGCTATAAATTATATGGGCGGTCTTGAGTATACGGTGGACGAGAGAATAGAGTACAGAACGGACGATTACACACTCATTCTCACAAAGGGAGATCAGACTATCAAGGGAGAAACACTGCTCAAGTATTTCAGATACTGCAAAACCCTTGATGCTCAGACAGGACTTCAGCAGCAGGGTGATCTTATCTGCGCTATGATCGATGAATATATCACTTCTGAGAATGTTGAAAAGGGAGATATAATTTACGAAAAGGTGCTCTCTAAAATCAACTCAAAGAGCGATATTTCATACATTGAAGCTTCAAAAGCTCTGCAGATGCTCAAATTGCTCTGCGAATCTGATAAAAGACAACCTGCAAAGGTAGTTATAGAAGAATGACGGGAGGTATACAGGATGGAAAAACCGATAAGAGGCTCACAGAAAAAGCCTGATCACATCTTTATAAGCATAGCTGATGATGCAACAACAACGATGAACGTAACGTGGAGAACATCAGTCGATGTAAACTGCGGCTATGTGCTTTATCGCGAGGACGGCACTGAAAATATCTGCCGTTGCGATGCTGAAACTGAAATTTTTGAAAGTGACATAGACATCAGCAATATGTACTGGGCAAAGCTCAGAGGACTTAAGCCGGGTACAAAATACTTCTATACCTGTGGTGATGATGAAAACAGAAGTGAAGAATTTTACTTCGAAACAGCACCCGAAAACCTGACAAAATTCAAGTTTATCTGCGTTTCCGATCAGCAGCAGGGTCAGCCGCACGATTGCCCTGATTATTCTTATTTCAATCATATTCTCAAAGAAACACTCAAGGCACATCCCGATGCACGTTTCATCCTTACAGGTGGTGACAATACGGACTGCGGACAGCACGAGGTTCAGTGGAACGGTGCTTTCAGCGGTCTTACGGGAGTGGTTGAACATATCCCGTTTATGATGACACTCGGAAACCATGATAACCGTGGATTCAAGGATTACAGAAACGGTATCGGCAGATATTATTCTGAACCTGCAGAGTTTTTCGGCAAACAGTTCAAGGGCTCATATGCAGATAACGGTCCTGAAAACTGGAAAACGGAAAACTATACATTTGACTACGGTAACGCTCACTTTATGGTTATCGGTGTCAACGGACCTGAAGAGGTCAATGAATGGATGATAAACGATCTTAAAAACTGTGACAAGCAGTGGAAGATAGGCTCTTATCATTTCCCGATCTGCTACTCGGGATCGGACTGTCAGAACTACGATGCATATCCCGTGATGCGTGAAGGATTTGAGATGCTTGACCTCTGCTTTTCAGGTCACGAGCATAATTTCTCACGTAGCTTCCCGATGAAAAATGAGGAGCTTTTCGAGCGTCCGTCAATGGGAACGGTGCATTATATGCTCGGAAATTCCTGCAAAAATCCTCCCGGCACAAGAGCACTTGCCAAAGTATGGCACTCTGCTTTTTATACTCAGGAGGAAGACGTTTCCGTTATCGCTGTGGTTGAAATTGACGGCGGCAAAATGACGCTCACTTCAACAATTTTTGAAGACGGCAGAATAGTTGACAAATGTACGATTGATAAGGATAACGATGAGATCACACCTTATGCAATTGCACCAAAATATAACCGTACACGTATGATGTTCAAGGGTGCTCAGCTCGGTCTTTGCCAGTCAGCAACGCCTTGTCACGAGGTTGACGGTGTTTGGTATGCACCGCTCAGTGTTCTTGTAGGCTACATAGGTGGTTCAGTCATCAAGGAAAAGGGTAAAATTACTCTTGAGATATATGGCAGAAAAGCTGAGTTTTACGAAGACAGCGATGTTGCAATCACATCTGACGGCGAAGTGAAGCTTGAAGCTCCCGTGAAACGTCTTGATGAAGGTCAGCTTTATATGCCTGCAAGTGCGTGTGAGGTTTTTGATATGCGCTGGGCATATGCGAAGAGAAATAATTTCATTTCCTTTGAGCATGAGAGCGAGGACAAGCCCGTTACCGTTCAGCCGTAATTGACAAAATTTAACGGTTAATATATAATCAAGTCGGAGTTGATGAAAATGGCAAAGAAAGAAAAGAATGTCAATAAGGAATTCAATTACGAAGAAACAAAAAAGAGAATGGATAAATATTATAAAGCACAGGAAGGCGAGAAGAAGGGCAAGAAGCTTGTTTTGTCTCTGATCGGTGCGTCTGTTTTGATTTTTGTTATTCTTCTTGTCATTGTTCTCAAAATGAACGGCGTAGGTCAAACGATTGTTTTCACAAATGATGAAGAGGGCAACGTAAACACATCCGTCGCAGATTCGGCAGAGGTTGAGGGCACGAATGTGCTTGATGCGATAGTTGATAATGTGACATAGTAAAATTTCTGTAAGATTATGGAAAACAAAGATTTGCCAAAAAGAAAAATCAGCAGACTGAAAAATTATAACTATAACACTCCCGGTGCATATTTTATTACTATATGCACTGAAAATAAAAAAGAAATATTATCCGACATACAAGTAGGGACGGGCGTCCTCGACCGTCCGAAAAATAAGCTAACGCAATACGGAAAAATTGCAGATAAACAATTAAAAATGATGTCAGATTTTTATGACAACATTTCTATAGACAAGTATATAATTATGCCTGACCATATTCATTTAATGTTAACCATTAAAAATGTGCCGGACGGACGGTCGAGGACGCCCGTCCCTACAGACTCCTTGATAGCAAGATTTGTAAGCACTTTCAAAAGGTTCTGTAACAAGAAATATGGTAAGAATATATGGCAAAGAGGTTCATACGACCACATAATCCGAAGCGAGGAAGATTATGCTGAATCTTTAAGCTATATCGAAAACAACGCCTTGAAATGGGTACAAACTCATCCCTGTCTGCAGGCGAAAGGTAAAATAGAATGAAAAGCTATCAGAAATATATTATTGTTCCGATTGTTACCTTTATATTGACCATATTGTATGGTTTCATTATTGGTGGTGAATTGGCATTATGGTTTGCGGGCGTACTTTTCATAATTTCTATATTCATTTTAGTGCTTTTTGAAAGAAAATCGTCAGACAACAAACTGTTCGTGAAAATACTCAAGGTTATAGTAACAGCTATACTGATGGTCGGATTATCCGCTACTTTATACGCCGCTTTGAATCAGACTGTCTATACGATTGTTAACAGCTTTGAAACGGAAATCACTGATTTTGGATTTTCGACACGGGATTGGGGTAATGAAACAGATGCGTATTTCATCACACCTGATGGAGAAGAGTCTTATGTAACAATATATAAGGATGCTACACTTGAAATTGGCGAAAAAATTACAGTTGATGAATGCCGAGGATTTTTCGGAGCGGATTTTTATCGTTATCGCGGCACAGCAGAATAAACACAAAGGACGGTTCGTACGAACCGTCCTTTAACTTTATGTATGAAGCTGTAATCAGAACTGATTGATGACTTCAGCATATTTTGCGATGAGTTCCTTGGCAACCTCTATGGTGTCCTCTTCGCAGATGCCGTCTTTTCTCGGAATGTAATTTTCAAGGAAATTATTTTCAAACTGAGCATGGCGCTTGTGCTGGTACGAGTCACGGTATTCGTGTCTGTCGAGTGGCTGCTTCTTTGAATAGTCCTTGAGTTTCTTGGGATTGTCAAAGTATGCGGCTAACGCTCTGAAATACATAAACCAACGCTGAGCGTAGAAATCCTTGATCATTCCTCCGACCTCAAACCAAGCTGTATCATAAAGAATACTGCGGTCGAGAGGTCCCCATACGGTATGGTACATAAGGAAGTTTACGTCGATTGACTGAATCTCGTCCTTGTTGTTGCCAAGCTCGTGAGCTTTTTCGTATATGGTCGAAAGGTTTGTGGCTTCCTGAGTTCTGAGGATTCTGTTCATATCCTCGCAGATTTCAAGGAAGAGGTTACTTGCCTGCTCATAATTGCGGACATTCTGCTCTTTGAAAAATGCTGTTGCCGTAATATAAACAGGATAGGCAAACTCAGAAAGGAACTGTCGTACAAACGAAACGACGTCGAGTCGCATCTTGTCGTTTTTGGTAGCATCTGACTCGAGAATATTTTTAGCTATTGAGTACAGCTCTTTGAAATCATACTTTCTTTCGAGCGTATCAAACGGTGCTGTATGCTTAAGCACTGTTGAGGGTCTTGCGCAGATGATTGAACCTGCACAGTCATCAGTGTTGTAACAGAGATTTTTGAGTCTGATGATTTCGTCTGTATAAGCATCCGTGCGATAGCGCTTCTTTGCAAAAGACTTTACAATTTCATCGGCATCCAGTGCTTCATCAGTTTTGATTGTGCTGAGGACCGCTTCACAGAACATCGGATTTTCGGAGAAAGTATCAAGCTCAACGGTTGTGCCGAGGAGATTGTCATTCTTTGCTTCAGCGTACGGATTACGGCAAACCTTGTCGATGTTACCGCAGAGTCCTGTTCTGCCGAATTTATTGCCCTTAACGGCAACAAGATGCTTCTTATCACTGAGGAATGAAGGATTGATTTCGTCAGAATCATTTATGATGATGAATTTTTCCGCAGAAATCTTCTTAAAAAAGTCATCGCTGACAGCACTCATATGAGTGTAGCACACAGCGTTTTCGTCAAATTCATCAAAAAGCTCAACCAAAGCCTTGCCGAGTGAAACGAGATGAGAGTTGTAACCCTTATGATTAACGTCATAAAGAGGCTCAACGATGTAGCTGTGTGTTTCACCGAGCAGATCACGCTGAAACTCGAGGAATTTTCTGTTGAAAATCTGAAAAAACGCATTATCGGGTTTCATATAGAAAATCGGCGGAAGATTGTGCCACAGCGGCGCCTTGAAAATATCCATTTTTATATATTTTCTGCGAAGGCTGAATGGTATACTCGGCATCATTGCAGGGAAAACAGGTGTGATTCCGAGATGCTTTTCACGCTCGGTGATTTTCTTGCCGATATAAATTTTTCTTTCAAGATATTCTTTACTGTTAACAGAATTCGTTCCTGCAACGTTACCTGTAAGCTGACGCATAAGAAAAGCGGGGCCGCTTGAAAATTCAGCACAGAGCTTTTCGTCCAGACCGATATCGCAAAGAGTGCGGAAAAGCACACCGTCAAAACCGACAGGCTGAAGCGCAGTGTTGATTCCGTGCATCGCCATAAAGTCGATTTCTTTTTCCCAGCGGTCGAAGCCCCAGTAATTTCCTTCAAGAGAAAACATTTCGTAGCTTGTTCTTGCTCGGATTTTCTGCTTTACGGTGTGAGTGATTTTTTCTTCAGGAAGGGGAGTTGTTGCGATATATGAAATGTCATAGTCTCCGCTTGTGATGACTACATTGCAGAACTCGTTAAGGTAGCGGTAATAAGCCATAGCGACGCTTAAATTACTGTTACCTGCAAGGACAACTTTTTTTGATTCGGAGTATATTTCATAGCAGTCATATCCGTCATCGGAATCAATCCTTCTGACGATGAAATTGTCTATGATTTTAGGTGTATTTCTCAGGATAAAATCAAACATTTTTCTGCCTCCGTACGGGATTTTTTGAAATACAATCAAGGATTTGACATAAATTAAAGATATTATACATTGTCCTGCAGAATAAATAAAGATAAAATTTAAAAAAATAAGAAAATTTACATTTTTCACTTTACATAAGAGCCTTTTTAAAGTAAAATATATAGTATCGATAATCATGTTGTTGTATCATTCAACAGCAACGGAGGGTGTAAAATGTTCAAAAGAATTTTACTTAAATTAAGTGGCGAAGTTCTTGCAGGTGAGAAGGGTCACGGCATCGACTTCGATATGGTTACAAACGTCTGCTCTTACGTTAAAAAGGTTGCAGATATGGGCGTTCAGGTCGGACTTGTTGTCGGCGGCGGCAACTTCTGGAGAGGCAGAAGCTCAGGCTCTATGAACAGAACAAGAGCTGACAATATGGGTATGCTCGCTACTGTTATGAATTCACTTGCTCTTTGCGAGGCACTTGAGCAGCTTGGCGTGAAAGCACGTGTTATGTCTGCTGTTGCAATGCAGCCGATTGCTGAGCAGTTTGTTGCACGTGATGCAGTGAAGCATCTCGAAAACGGAGAGGTTGTAATCTTTGGCTGCGGCACAGGATGTCCTTTCTTCTCAACTGATACAACTGCAGCACTCAGAGCAGCAGAAATCGAAGCTGATGTTATCTTCAAGGCTACAAACGTTGATGGTGTTTATGACAAAGACCCGAACAAGTTTGACGACGCTGTGAAGTATGATACTCTTACACACTCTGAGGTTCTTGCAAAGGGACTTAAGGTAATGGACAGCACTGCAGCTTCACTTTGCAGAGATAACTCAATCGCAATTCTTGTTTTCAACCTTGAAGATCCTGAAAATATCATCAGAGCAGTCAAGGGCGAAAATGTTGGTACACTCGTAAAAGAATAATTTTTAGCAATTTACATAAAGGAGATATAGTTATGAAAGAAGTTTACAGCTTTACAAGAGACAAGATGACAAAAACAACTAACGTGCTCAAGGAAGAGTACGCTGCAATCCGTGCAGGACGCGCAAACGCAGCTGTCCTTGACAAGATTCTCGTTGATTACTGGGGAGTTCCCACACCTATCAACCAGATGGCAGCTATCTCTGTTGCTGAAGCAAGAATCCTTGTTATCCAGCCGTGGGATAAATCATCACTTGAGCCGATTTACAAGGCAATCCTCGCTTCAGATATCGGCATCAACCCGCAGAATGACGGTGTTGTAATCCGTCTTACTTTCCCTGCTCTCACAGAGGACAGACGTAAGGAAATCGTTAAGGATATCAAGAAGCTTGCTGAGGATTCAAAGGTTGCAATCCGTTCAGTACGCCGTGACTCAATCGACAAGATCAAGAAGATGCAGAAGGCTTCTGAAATCACTGAGGACGATCTCAAGAACGGTGAAAATGAACTTCAAAAAATCACAGACGAGTTCGTTAAGAAGGTTGACGAAATCGCAGCAGCAAAAGAAAAAGAAGTTATGGAAATCTAAGGTGGCATAAAAGAAGCCATCCTGACCAGTCTGACAAATATGAAAAACAGGGCAGACTTAACGGTCTGCCCTTTTGTTTCGAGGTAGAATTATGGATAGAAAAGTCCCCGAACATATAGGAATAATAATGGACGGCAACGGTCGCTGGGCGAAACAGCGCGGACTTGCACGTTCAGAGGGTCACAAAGCAGGAGCTAATGTTTTCAGAAGAATCTGCGAATATGCAGGTGAAATCGGAGTCAAGAATATTACTTTCTATGCTTTTTCAACAGAAAACTGGCGCAGACCTCCCGAAGAGGTCAATGCACTTATGAATCTTTTCCGTGCTTATCTCGATGAAGCGGAAGAGCGTCAGGAAGAAAATCTGCAGAAGGGTATGCGAATTCACTTTATCGGTCATCGTGAAGGTGTACCTTCTGATCTTATTGACAGATTTGAAACAACTGAGCGTGATTCAAAGGATGCAGATAAAATCGATGTTAATATAGCAATAAATTACGGTGGCAGACTTGAGATAGTTGATGCAGTTAAGGAAATTGCCCGTAAGGTGAAAAACGGAGAAATGAATCCGGAAGACATTACAGAACAGGATATTTCTGACAACCTCTATACGGCAGGTCAGGCAGATCCTGATCTTATCATTCGCCCGAGTGGTGAGTACAGACTTTCAAATTTCCTTATCTGGCAGTCAGCATATTCGGAATTCTGGTTTTCTGATATTCTCTGGCCTGATTTTACTGAGGCTGATCTCGACAGAGCCATAGATGATTTCAATAACCGTAACAGACGTTTCGGAGGTGTCTGATGAAAACTCGAATTTTTGCAGGACTTGCCTGTGCGGCACTGGTAATCGCCTTGCTCTTCTTTATGGATACACCTGCTTTGCCGATATTTGTAGCTCTTCTCAGCGGATTGTCTGTTTATGAGCTTAACAGAGTGGCTAAAGTAAAGATGCCGATGACTCTTGTTTCAATGGCAGTCGGTATATTCATTCCGTTTAACGTTGCATATGATCTGCTTGGCAAAGTCGGTATATCGCCGATGGCGGCACTGTCCGTTTATTTCATCGCCTTGCTCATAATGATGATCAAATGGAATTCGGAAGTAAAATTTGATCAGGTTTCAATGAGTCTTATGTCTTCTCTTGCTGTACCGAATGCAATTTCTTGCTGGATAAGACTTTACAACTGGAAATTTGCCGGTGAAGCGGCACACGCCGAGTCGCACGTGGTTTACCTTATACTTTTTGCAGCGTTCTGTGCTTGTTTTACAGACACGTGTGCTTACTTTTCGGGAGTTCTCCTCGGAAAGCATAAGATGGCTCCCGTTATCAGTCCGAAGAAGACCTGGGAAGGCGCAATTGGTGGTGTACTTCTGACAGCAGTTGCCAATATTATAATATATTTTGTTTTCAAAAAGTGGTTTTTCAGTGTTCCGTTTACAGGCTGGGGCTGGATTGAAGTTATCCCGATTTCGATTATTCTTTCAGTTATCAGCATTTTCGGTGACCTTGCGGCATCAGTTATCAAGCGTAACTACGGTGTAAAGGACTACGGAAATCTCATCCCCGGTCACGGCGGAGTAATGGACAGAATAGACAGTGCGATTTTTGTTTTACCCGCAATGTATGCTGTTGTCAGCATAATTAATGTGATATAAAAATATATTTAAAGGTGATACTATGAGTAAAGCTGTAACAATACTCGGTTCAACGGGTTCAATCGGAACTCAGGCTCTCGAGGTTATCGAGATGCAGGGTTACGATGTTGTCGCTCTTACAGCGAGCACAAACGTTGATGTTATTGAAGAACAGATAAGAAAATATAAGCCTGAGTATGCTGCGATGGTAGATGAAAGATCTGCAGCTGAGCTGAAAGTCCGTGTTGCTGACACAGACACAAAGGTTCTTTCAGGTAAGGAAGGTGTCTGCGAATGTGCGGCGCTTGAGGCTGATTATGTTCTTAATAGTATCGTCGGAATGGCAGGTCTTGAGCCGACCGTTGCAGCGATAAACAGCGGAAGTGAAATTGCACTTGCAAACAAGGAAACACTTGTCGCTGGTGGTCAGCTTGTAATGAACCTTGCAAAAGAAAAAGGTGTCAGCATTCTTCCTGTTGACAGTGAGCATTCTGCAATCTTTCAGTCACTTCAGGGATGCGCAGACAAAAAAGAAATAAAAAGACTTATTCTCACAGCTTCGGGAGGTCCGTTTTTCGGCAAGAAGCGTGATGAGCTTGTTGATGTTACTGTCAAAGAGGCTCTTAATCATCCGAACTGGAGTATGGGTGCAAAAATCACTATCGACTCTGCTTCAATGATGAATAAAGGTCTTGAACTTATAGAAGCTGTATGGCTTTTCGATATGAACCCGAACGACATAGACATCGTTGTACACAGACAGAGCGTGATTCATTCGCTCGTTGAGTACTGTGACAATTCTGTCATAGCACAGCTTGGTGTGCCTGATATGAGAATTCCCATTCAGTACGCACTCACTTATCCGAACAGAATCCCGTCACCCGTAAGACAGCTTTCGCTGACGGAGTACGGAACACTCACTTTCTTTGAGCCTGACTATGACACATTCGGTCTCATAAATGTCTGCAGAAAAGCTATCAACGACGGTGGTCTTTATCCTGCTTGTGCAAATGCTGCAAATGAAGAAGCAAACCTTGCTTTCCGTCAGGGAAAAATTAAATTTTTGCAGATCGAAGAGCTTGTACGCTCTGCTGTTGAAGCTTCACAGCGTTTTGAAACATACACTCTTGATGATGTACTCAATATGTATAACTGGGCAAGAGAGTATGTAAAATCTAAAATAAACTGAGGTAGTTATGGAAGCAGTTTTATCTTTTATCTCAAATAACTGGACAATTCTCATTGCGATAGCCTTTTTCGGTGTTATCGTAATGGTGCATGAGCTTGGACATTTTACTTTTGCCAAGCTTTTCAAAGTCAAGGTAAATGAATTTTCAATGGGTATGGGACCTAAGCTTTTTGGTAAAAAGAAGGGTGATACTCAGTACTCGGTGCGCCTTTTCCCTATCGGCGGTTTCGTCAGTATGGAAGGTGAGGATGAAGACAGCGAGGATGAAAGAGCTTTCAATAAGAAGCCCTGCTGGCAGAGAATTGTCATAGTAGTTGCAGGTGCGCTTGTAAATATTTTCCTCGGACTTATCATTATTGCAGTTACGCTCAGCATTTCTGACGGACTTGCAGGTACAAACCGTGCACACAGCTTTGTAGTTGATTCAAAACAGGTTGCAGAATACAACGGTCTTAAATCAAACGATAAGTTTGTAAAAATTGACGGCAGAAACGTTTTATACTACACGGATGTGTCGTATCTTCTGAGCAGAACTGACGGGAAGGCAGATATCGTAGTCGAGAGAGACGGTGAAAAAATTGAGCTTAAGGATGTTCAGCTTTCACCGTATCAGGTTGTTATTGTAGGTGTTGATAAAACCTTCGGAACTGTTTTCAAGGATACCTTCAAGCAGTCTGCAAGTATCTGCCGTATGGTATGGCTCAGCCTTTTTGATATGATTACGGGCAAATACTCGATCAAGGATGTTTCGGGTCCTGTAGGTGTTGTTGACTTTATGTCAGATGCTGCACAGGAGTCAGTAAAGACAGCGGATTATACGGGTCTTCTGACGATGATGGCACTTATCACAATAAACATCGGCCTGTTCAATCTTTTGCCTGTTCCCGCACTCGACGGCGGAAGACTGCTCTTCCTCTTTATCGAGCTTATCAGAAGAAAGCCCATAAATCAGAAGTATGAAGCTCTCGTTCACGGTATAGGTATGGTGCTGCTTCTTCTGTTTATGGTTGCGATAACGTTTAAGGATATTTATACGTTGATAGTAAATTAAATTTCAGGAGGTAGGTTTATGGAACGCAGAAAAACTAAAAAAGTTAAAGTCGGCAGTATTTACATCGGTGGCGATGCACCTGTAAGTGTGCAGTCAATGCTCAATAAACCTGCTCACGATTTTGAGGCAAGCGTTAAGCAGGCTGTCGAGCTTGAAAAGGCAGGCTGTCAGGTTATCCGTGGTGCTATTCCCGATATGGATGCAGTTGGTCTTATCCCTGCCTTGAAGGAAGCTGTAAAAGCTCCGATTGTAGCAGATATTCATTTTGATTATCGTCTTGCAATCGAGGCTGTTGCCGCAGGCGTTGACAAGGTCAGAATCAATCCCGGTAATATCGGCTCAGACGACAGAGTAAAGGCTGTAGTTGACGCTTGTAAATCAAGAAACATTCCGATTCGAATCGGTGTCAATTCAGGCTCTGTCGAAAAAGAAATCCTTGCGAAGTACGGTGCACCGACCCCCGAAGCTATGGCAGAGAGTGCAATGTACCACGCATCATTACTCGAAAAATTTGATTTTGATGATATTATTATTTCAATCAAATCATCAAACGTTGAAAATATGATCAAAGCATACGAAACCGTTGCAGAAAGATGTGACTATCCCTTGCACCTCGGTGTAACGGAAGCAGGTACGGCTCGTATGGGTCTTATAAAATCAAGCGCAGGTATCGGAAGCCTTCTTATGCACGGTATCGGCGACACGATCCGTGTTTCGCTTACGGATGACCCTGTGAATGAGGTTTATGCAGGACACGATATTCTCAAGGCTCTCGGACTCAAATCCGACAGCGTGCAGATTGTTTCCTGTCCTACCTGCGGAAGAACAAAAATCGACCTTATCGGTGTTGCGAACGAGGTCGAAAACGCTCTTCGTGACTGCACAAAGAAAATTAAGGTTGCAGTTATGGGTTGTGTTGTAAACGGACCGGGCGAGGCGAGAGAAGCTGACATCGGTATCGCAGGCGGTGACGGCTGTGCAATGCTCTTCAGAAAGGGTGTAATTTTAAGAAAAATTGACGAAAAAGACATCGTCAAAGAATTATTGGCAGAAATAGATAAATTATAAAGCTTTTCTACCTCATAGCGGTGGAGAGATTTTCTTCAGATAACAAGGAAGTGCAAGATGAAGGCAGTCAGCTTTTTAAGCCTATTCGGCGATTATCTTGACAATAGCATATTGGCTTACTTCGGCAATGCGACCGTTGAAAGCATTGAGGCAACTCTTTCTGACAGAAGCGTGAGAATGGTTGTCAGCTTTGGTGCGCCTGTCGATGCCCTTGTCATAAGAAACGCGAAGGAAGAACTTAAAAGAGTAATGAACCTTCGTGACATAAAAATGGAGTATCGATTCCCGTCAGAAAGTCTCGACATTAATTACATTTCAACCTTCGTTAAGGAAATATATGAAAATTTCCCTGCATCGAAGTCAATTCTTGACGGTGCAGAATATGACTTTGACGGTGACAAGCTTACGGTTCGACTTGCTTCAAACGGCAAGGATACTCTCATAAATCTCGGCTGTGATAAATTCATCCGTGACACCTTTGACAGTCGTTTTGAACGCCTTGTCAGAGTCGAATTTATAAGCAACACTTCGTCAGAAGATGATATTGAAAAGCTCAAAGAATTTCAGCAGAAGGAAAATCAGAAAATCCTCGAAGCTCAGCCTAAGAAGCAGCCTGTTGTCAAACCTTCAGGCGGTGAACCTGCACCGAAAAAGCCGATTGAGCAGACCTATGAGGATCTGCCGATTTCTCTTTCAAATGCAAAGCCGATTTACGGTTCAGCAATAAAATTAAAGCCGAAGCCGATTGCAGAGTGTCTGCCCGAAGACGGCGAGGTTGTTATCTGGGGCGACATTTTTGCTGTCGATGTCAAGGAATCACGTGACGGAAAATACAGCATCATTAATTTCAGTCTTACTGACTACACATCTTCGTACGTTGTAAAGGTTTTCGGTGAGAAGAAGAAGTGTACTGAAATCGTTGATACTATAAAAAAGGGTATCACGGTAATGGTGCGTGGTCCTATCAGTATGGACACCTACCAGAGAAGCTATATCATAACAGCAAGAGCGATTATGCTCATTGATAAAATCAGCAAAAAAGACGAAGCTCCCGAAAAACGTGTCGAGCTTCATCTTCATACAAATATGTCAGCGATGGACGGTATGTCAGCTGCAAAAGCACTCGTAAGCCGTGCTGCTGCATGGGGACAGAAGGCTATCGCCATTACTGACCACGGTTGTGTACAGGCTTTCCCTGAAGCGTGTAACACTGCCGCAAAGGCGGGTATCAAGGTTATCTACGGTATGGAAGGTTACCTTGTTGACGATGATGATTTTTACGATAAATACGGATTTAAAGACGGCGATGAAATTCCTAAGGAGTATATCGAAGAAGTCAGAAGTCAGAAAACATATCATATTATCATTCTTGTAAAAAACACTCAGGGACTCAAAAATCTTTATAAATTAATTACGGAATCAAATCTTAAATTTTACAAAAAACGTCCGAGAATTCCCCGTCACAGACTTATGCAGCTGCGTGAAGGTCTGATTGTCGGAAGTGCCTGTGAAGCAGGTGAGCTTTATCAGGTGATGATGGACGGCAAGAGTGATGAAGAGCTTATTAAGGTTGCATCATTCTACGATTATATTGAAGTTCAGCCGATAGGCAATAACCGCTTTATGATTCGCTCGACTGATGAAAAATTTGACGATGTAAGAAGCGACGCTGACCTTCAGAATCATAACAGACGTCTTATTTCAATCGCGGACAGGCTGAATAAGCTCGTTGTAGCAACGGGTGACGTTCACTTTATGGAAGAAAAGGATGCAATTTACCGTGAAATCCTTATGACTTCAATGGGCTTCAAGGATGCATCTGAGCAGGCACCGCTTTATATGCGGACAACGCAGGAAATGCTCGACGAGTTCAGCTATCTCGGAGAGGAAACTGCGAAAGAAATTGTCATAACAAATACAAATAAAATTGCCGATATGTGCGAAAAGGATATTACACCTTTCCCGAGAGGCACATTCCCACCCAGTCTTGAAGGTGCTGACGAAGACCTTACAAGAATCTGCTGGGAAAGAACAAAGCGTGATTACGGTGATCCTGTTCCTGAAAACGTCGCAAAGCGACTTGAGAAGGAACTCAAATCAATTATTTCAAACGGTTTCGGCGTTCTTTATATGATCGCGCAGAAGCTTGTTTATAACTCAGAAGAACACGGTTATTACGTAGGTTCGCGAGGATCGGTTGGTTCATCGTTCGTTGCCCACGCGGCAGGTATTTCGGAGGTTAATCCGCTTCCGCCGCATTATGTGTGCAGACAGTGTAAGCACAGCGAATTCTTTGAAGACGGCTCTGTCGGCTCAGGCTTTGACCTCCCACCGAAAGACTGTCCGCATTGCGGAATTCCGATGCACCGTGACGGTCACGATATCCCGTTTGAAACGTTCCTTGGCTTCAAGGGCGACAAGCAGCCCGATATCGACCTTAACTTCAGTGGTGAATATCAGTTCTATGCTCACCGTTATACGGAAGAGCTTTTCGGACTTGATCACACCTTCAAAGCAGGTACAATCGGTACTGTTGCAGATAAAACTGCCTACGGTTTTGTAAAAAAGTGGGAAGAGGCGAGAGGACTTACACTCAGCCGTGCAGAAGAGGACAGACTTACTCAGGGCTGTGTAGGCGTTAAGCGAACAACGGGACAGCACCCGGGAGGAATGGTTGTTATCCCTGCTTGTAACGATGCGGAGGATTTCACACCGATTCAGCACCCTGCAGACGACGTTGCAGGCGGACTGCGCACAACGCACTTCGACTTCCGTTCACTTCACGATACTATCCTTAAGCTTGATAACCTCGGCCACGATGTGCCGACACTATATAAGCACCTCGAAGACTCGACGGGTATCAAGGTTTTTGAAGCAGACGTATGTGACCCGAAGCTTTATCAGCTTCTCACGTCGCCTGAACCCTTGGGCGTAACGGCAGAGGACATCGAGTGCGAAACGGGCACACTTTCACTTCCTGAGCTTGGTACACCGTTTGTACGTCAGATGCTTATGGACGCGAAACCGAAGAACTTCTCCGATATGCTTCAGATATCAGGTCTTTCTCACGGTACAGGCGTGTGGCTCGGAAATGCTCAGGATCTTATCGAAAAGGGTATCTGCACAATTTCAAACGTTATCGGTACACGAGATAATATTATGGTTTTCCTTATGCATAAGGGTCTTGAACCAGATATGGCTTTCAAGATTATGGAAATCGTGCGTAAGGGTAATGCAACAAAGCTCCTTACGGAAGACCATATGAACGCTATGCGTGAGCATAATGTTCCGCAGTGGTATATCGACTCGTGTATGAAGATTGAATATATGTTCCCGAAGGCTCACGCAGCGGCTTACGTTATTGCTGCAATGCGACTTGCCTGGTACAAGATTTATCATCCGCTTGAATATTATGCGACTTATATGTCAGTACGAGGCGAAGACCTTGATACGGTCGCTATTATGAACGGCAGAGATGCAGTTAAGGCTTGTATGAAGGCGATCAAGGCTAAGGGACACGAGGCAACGGCTAAAGAAGAGGGCATTTACACATCAATGCAGGTTGTTAACGAGATGATGGCGCGAGGTGTAGGCTTCCTTCCTGTTGACCTTTATAAATCTCATGCAAATGTATATAAAATAGAAGACGGAAAAATCAGACTTCCTTTCTCTGCGATGTCAGGTACGGGTGAATCGGCGGCAGTCGCACTGATGAAGGCACGTGATGATGGTCAGGGCGAATATATGTCCCGAGAAGACCTTCAGCAGAGAGCAGGAATCAGTAAATCTGTTATGGAAACACTTGAGTCCTGCGGAGCACTCGAAGGCTTACCTGAGAGTACGCAGATCAGCTTTTTTAACTTTTAATCAGGGGGAAAGAGAAAATGGTAGATTTAACTAAACTCTGGCGAATGCGAGATATTCTGCCTGTTGTCATTGTGGACAATATGAGTGGTAAGGTTATCAAACACGGCTATATGAACAAGGAGGCTTTTGCTTACACACTCAAAAGCCATCGTGTGTGGTATTATAACCTTGAGACAAAGGAAATTGAAAAGTTCGGTGAAGAAACAGGTGAGGTGCAGAAGCTTGTTTCAATCAAGGCGGACAATTCATACGAATCCTTGCTTATCTATGTTGAGCAGATCGGTTTTGTTTTAAGAAAAGAAAAAGGTTACAAGACCTGCTATATCCACGAGATTTATTCACGCAGCCACGGCAGTGTATCGAAACGCAGAAAATTCGGTAAAGTCGAAGTAGACGAAAACTTTGATTATTCAAAAGAAGACTACGAAGACGATTACGAATAATAAGTAATAAAAGAAAGAGTGGGTTATTACAATGTGGTGGAAAATACTTCTGGGTGTTCTTGCGGTAATTGTTCTGGTTACACTCATCAAAGCGATGCTTTTAAAGCCGAAGAAAATCGAAAAGGTTAAGGTAAGAGATGTCAATATCGATGAAAAGAAAGTCGCTGAACATCTTTCTGATGCCATTAAATTCAAAACGATTTCAAAGGTAAGGGACGAAGGTGTTGACTGGGAAGAATTTGAAAAGTTCCACGAATACCTTGATAAAACTTATCCTCTTGTTGCAAAGAATACAACAAAGGAAATCATCGACAAGGCAAGTCTGCTCTATCTCTGGAAGGGTAAAAATCCTGACCTCGAGCCGATGGCTATGCTTGCTCATCAGGACGTTGTACCCGTTTCAGAGGGCACTGAAAAGGACTGGAAATATGAAGCCTTCAGCGGTCACATTGACGGTGAATACGTCTGGGGCAGAGGCGCTCTTGATATGAAAAATCATCTCATCTGCGTTATGGAAGCTGTTGAAACACTTATGGCAGAAGGTTTCCAGCCGGAAAGAGACGTTTATCTTTGCTTTGGTCACAATGAAGAAACGGTTTCTACGGTTTATTCGGGAGCAGGCACTATCGTGAAAACTCTCAAGGAGAGGGGAGTACACCTTGACAGCGTACTTGATGAAGGAAGTGCACTTATCAAGCTCAAGGTGCCGGGAATCATCGACACACACCTTGCTGCAGTAGGTACGGCTGAAAAGGGTTATGTTGATATGAAGATCACTCTTCACGATAAGGGTGGCCACACATCGGCAGCACCGAAGCACAGCGGTATGTGGAAGCTTGCAAATGCTGTACGCGACCTTGAAAAGCATCAGTTCAGATCACACTGGCTTCCGTTCCTTGATGACCTTGTAAAGGCTGTCGGCGGCAGATCAACATTCCTCGGCAAACTTATAATATGTAACTACAATTTCTTCAAGCCGATTCTTAAGGCTATTCTTATATCAATTCCTCAGGGTGCAAGTCTTGCAAGAACAATCACGAGTGTTTCAATGTGTGAGGGCAGTCCTGCAGCGAATGTTCTTCCGCAGAGACCGAGCATTACGGTAAACTTCCGTCCTCTTCCGGGCGACAGCCTTGCAGACGTTGAAGCTCACGTGAGAAAGAAGATAAGATACAAGGATATCGATATCGAATATTTCAATGGCAAGGAAGCAACACCGTTCTCACCGACGGATTCTCGAGCATTCAAGGCAATCGAAAGTGTTGAAAACAGCATTCATCCTGAGGGCGTAGCTGTCGCACCGTACCTTGTAATGAGTGGTACTGATGCTTACCGTTACGGCGAAATCTGCGAAAACATTCTTCGCTTTGCTCCTTTCAATGTTCCTCTTTCTCTCTTCTTCACAACTCACGCTACAAACGAGAGAATTCCTATCGATTCCCTCGCAGAAGCTGTTGTATTTTTCAGAGAGTACATAATTAAGGTTTCGGATAAAGACTAAAAATAACGGTCAGCACAAGCTGACCGTTTATTGCTTTATAAAAAAAGTTTTTCCAAAGAGTCGAAATCTCCAGTGCCTGAAAGATCCATCATAGTGATTTTAATCGCATACTTGTCTTCTTTGCGCAAATAAATTCTTTGTTTTATTCCGGATGTGGTGTCTATAACGTAATATGTATGCTCACCGAGAGTTTTCTGGTATATTTCGCTTGCTTCAATAACGGAATCTTTATAAAAGGAAAGAAATTCTTCCTCAGTGCTGAACTCCGGATATGCAATTGTCCAATCGTCAAAAGTAATCAACATTCCGCCAAGACGAGAAGTGAATTCCAGTTCAGAAACAGTACCTTTAGTCAGTGCCTCATAAAAATGATCTTCATCGGTTGGTGTGTTAAGATTGCTGATTTCTAAATCTTCAGGCATTTTAAAGGTTATACCTACGGATGTGTTAGTGTAAGTGTTGCCGTTGATTTTTCCAGGACGGATGTCTATTGTATCACTGATATCATCAGGATCTTTTTTTTCGTTACCTTCATCAATCTTCTCATACTTTGATGTGTCATCTTTCTTGTCATCTTCGCCCTTGTCGCTACAACCTGCAAACAATGTGAACATCATCACAAGTGCGAGTAAAAGTGCAATAATTTTGTTTGTTTTCATTATTTTCAATCTCCTTTTTTAAGGTTAATTATATATTAATTCTTTTTTGATATTTGTCAATAAAATTTCATCTAAATTAAAAAGCACGGACACTTTACAATGAGGTGTCCGTGCTTCGGGGTTACTGCTTTTTAAAACCTGCAGCAGTGAGCATTTCTTCTACCTCGTTGATGTTCAGGGTGTAGTCTTCGTTGCTGTACCATATTCCTGTAGTACGTGTGACGAGAACAGCACGTGAGGCTCTGTCAGCACCGCAGAGGTCATATAAATGACAGTAGAAAGAGATGCTTCCGTCGGGATTTTCAGTATATTTATAAGGACTTGCTTTCGGGTCGTCTGCTTCGTCAAAAATGATTTTATATGACTTGAGCTCAGTTTTCATGTTTTCGTAATCGGGATAGTCAGTATTTATCTCAATCTGAAGGGCAAGATGTTCAACAAGGTTAGTTTCCGCTGAGTAGTCAGTCACGATGGTTATGGTATTTTGATTGTTGAGATTATATACCCATGACAGTCGGGGCAGTGCGGAAGAGTTGTCACTTTCCGGGATATTTACACCGTCAATTGCGGCAGCAGTAGAGTCAAGAATGATATTGTCACTCGTTGCATTGTCTTCTGACGGCTTGTCGGTAATGGATGTGGAAGAAGATTTTTCACTGGCAGGGATATCGGTGGGTGTATCGGTTGTACCGTTTTCACCGCATCCTGCGAACAATGTGAACATCATCACAAGAGCAAGAAGGAGAGCGAGTATTTTACTTCTTTTCATAACACATAATCTCCTTTGTTTTATATTGATTATATAATACTTCCTTTTATAATCAGTGTCAACAGTCAGGTCATCTGCAAAATGACAAAAATTAAGGACACCTTTAATGAAGGTGTCCTTGGTAATTCAATTACTGTTCCGCAAATCCGGCGGTTGTCAGTGTTGAGCTTAAGGTAGTGATATTGAAAGAGTTGTCTGTTGTGTCATAGGGTACGCCTAAAACTGTTGACATAAGTGAAACACGATCGGCTCTGTCTGCACCGCAGAGGTCATATACGTGTCCGTAAAAATAAAGAGAGCCATCGACATATTCTGAAAGATTGTACAAATCTGCCTGAGGATCATTTAAAGTTTCAAACATCGAGTAATACGCTTGAAGCTCGGTTTTCATTTGGTTGTATTTGGGGAAGTCAGTGTTGATTTCAGCCTGGAATTTTATGTGATCAACACGGTTGTTAGCTGTTGAATAATCAGCTATGACGGTCAGTATGTTATTGTCGTCATATTTGAATATCCAAGTACGGGTAGCTTGTGTTGAATAATCATAAGCAAGACCTGCTCCATTGTTGGAATCCCAATCAGGGAAAGTAATATCTGAGAGAGGGTTATCGCTTGGAGGGAGGATTTCTATGGGTTCGTCGATAATGCCCGGCTCAGGTGCTTCACTTGTGCCGAGAATATTGGATGTTGTATTAGTGTCACTTTCACTGTCTGAAAGTGAGGGTGCGATAGCGAATTTTCCAACGAGACTGCCGACTGCAGCTATCACAACGATGATGATAGCTATCAGAAGGGGATTTACTTTTTTCTTAGATGATTTTTTTGTATCAGAAGGGGAGGGCGTGGGGGCAGGAGGTGGAGTTTCGACCTTTTTCTTAGCTTTCTGCTCAGCTGCAGCTGCCTTGGTTACAGTGCCACAGTCCTGGCAAAACTTACTTCCGTCAGGGAGCTCTGCTCCGCAATGGTTACAATACATAGTGTTTGCTCCTTTGTTTTATACTTCGGGCAGAAAACTATTCTGCAAAAATCACACTAAAATATTACTTCATTATAGTATTTTTGTCAAGGAACATATCAATTTGAACAGTGGTGGATGCGATATATTATCTTGTTGTTGGAATAATGAATTCAGTTTACAGGATTTATGCTGAGCTCACTTATCAGCGGATAGGCAGTAAGAGTGTCCGAGTCGAGATTTTCCTTGTGCATATCAACTGCACTGATCTGCGGATTTTCGTAAGTGGTGTAATAAAAAATACCTTTATCCGTGTTGCAGCACGAGGTGTAAACGGTGATTTCATATTTCCCGTCACCGAGATGAACAACACCCTTTGTGTGCTCAACGGCACCTAAAATATGGAAAAACTGACTCACACTTTCAGCTTCGCTTTCACCACAGACGGAGTTAAGCTTTGTGAAAGCCACACGGACAAAACGAGAAACGGAAGAAAGGTCGCCCGGCAGACCGACAGCACCCATTCCTTTTGAAAAAGTACAGATTTTCTCAGACGGTGCGAACGTATTTTCAGGTTCTTCTACAGTAAGATTGATATAATTTGCGAGGTTTGTTATCTGCCAGTCAAACGGGGGATTGTTGGTCAGCACTCCGATTGGATTTTCGTATATTTTCAGTCCGTCTTTTACTGATTCGACAGTTATGCTTTCGTTTTTATCGGAGATTATCCAATGAAGCGGAGATGCTTTCAGGTCGGGACGGAAATCAATATATGCGATGTTTATTTTTTCAAGCAGAGCTTTAGCTTCGGAAATATTATGGCATTGTGTAAGAA
>JAXJUJ010000155.1:0-19169 GCA_036309125.1 Acutalibacteraceae bacterium
CCAAAAGTTTAGATTTTCCCACAATGCTTATCTTTTGGTCTTTGGTTCGGAATAGTGTAGTGCTGGCGGTCTATCTCTTGTTTTCGGTTGCTTGCTTCCTTACCGTACATGAGCATTCCGAGCAGGATTACACAGGCGAAGCCGTAATCCCGACCCTCACCGTAACAGACGGCAACAGAGTCCTTAAAGAAGGCGTTGACTATACGGTGACATTTAAAAACAATGTCAATGAGGGAACGGCAACCGCAACCATTCAGGGTATCGGCAACTACCACGGTACAGCAAGCACAAGCTTCCAGATCCGTGAGATGTCAACAAGCCAGTCAGCCTCAAACAAAATCCTTGATTTCTTCACATCCCTCTGGCTCAGAATCGTCTCCTTCTTCACTTCAATATTCAGATAAAACCAAAATCCCGTGGAGCAATCCACGGGATTATACTTTTATTCAGATAAATAAAAAATAAATCCGAACGCTTCGCCGACTATGGCTAAAGAGTTCGGATCTATCGTATTTAAAGTCAATTTTCTTTTTTTCTTCTGATTACTTCAAAAATGCCGATACCTGCTATTACTACGAGGGAAATTGCAGTGATAGCGGCTCCGGAAATGAGTCCGGGAGGCATAAAGTTGAATTCGATTTCACTTCTGCCTTCGGGTACAACGATACCCATAAGACCTCCGTTCACATCGTAAATCTGTGTTTCTTTTCCGTTGACGTAAGCTTTCCAACCATTATCGTGCGGAATAGAGAAGAAGACAAGTCTTTCTTTTTCACCCTCTGAAACAGCGGTGAAGCCCTCTGTGTTCATTGTGAATTCTTCACAGGCAGTTGCTGCTTTTTGTTTACAGGCCTCCTGCCAGTTGATTTCATTGTCACCAAGGGGTTTGACAACCGAGCTGAGCTGATTTGCAGTTTCAGCGTCAATAAAACACGCCTGTGTCATAAGCTGTATGCGTCGGTCATTTTCCTTGGTGTTTGTGGTGAATTCGTATCCTGTATCCTCAATGTAGTAGTCATATACAAAACCCATTGGAACATAATACTGTGAAGCTTCGCGTGATGAATCAGAGTTTACTGTTTCTGTAATACTTAAAACTGCCTGGATAGCTGGTGTGCTGAAGTAACGCTTTGTTGTGGGCATTGTTCCGCATTCGTAACCGACTATTCTGCAGAAATCTGAAGTGGAGGTTGATTTGACCGTGTGGAAGGTGTCAACTCCCGGCTCGTTGGATATCATCGAATAGTTTACGATACTCTTTTTATTGCGCACACGGTGAGAGTAATCAGTTTCTTCGCTTACACACTGCTCAGCCTCATCAATGTAGATCTGAGGATGCGCCTCTTTGAATCCGAGGTACTCGTTTGTCAGGTACGCACAGTATGAAATCATACATATGACTGTTACGACAGGTACGATTTTCTTTGACTTAAGCCATCCCTTTTTAATGAAAATGTAAAGGGGGAGGTATGATAAGGTGATGAGCAAAGCCAACACAAGCGTATAACGCAGATCGGAAAGTGTAAATTTTTCCAGAAGATGAGAGGACTCGAGATACGAAAGAAAGCCTTTCGGGAACTTGCTGAGAAGGAAATCCTTAAGCAGATATGCAGAAAGAAGTTTGACGAGTAACGGGCCGAGGGTAACAACTGAACCCAGAACGGTTATAAGCTTTGCACTCTTTTTGTACTGCTGCTTCGCTTCTGACGGATTATCGTTCATATCCTCAATCACGTGGAGTGAGACAACTATCGAAATGAGCACGAAGCCGTACCACCATCGTGTGTATGACATATTGCTGAAGAAAGAGAAAAGACCGTTTCCGAAAGGTATAAACGAAAGGAATACAAAAAGTTTCATAAGCTTGTAATCCCAGGCCTTTTCTTTTTTTCTCAGTGCAATAAAAAGGAAAAACGCACCGAAAAGGGGAAGGAAGGCTGCGTTTGAATTAAACATAGCAAAGGTGAAGCCTACACCTGAACCCATAATTCCTTCTGCGGGCAAAATGATACCCTCGATGATTTTTATTGACTGCGGTATTGCGAGCAATGCAGACAGAAATTTGTTGGAATAGGTCATCGCAACCTTTGATGTTTCGAGCATATACAGTCCTGACGGAAGCATAATCACTGCAGAGCCGATCGCACCGACACCATATAAGATGATGCTTCTGAATGCGTCCTTCCAGGTGTATTTTTCTGAAAATCTTACCTTGAAGAAAATATAAAAAAGGAAGATGAATGATGTGCTTACGAAGAAGTAGAAGTTAAGTGTCGCTGTGAAAAGGACGGTAAGTGCAAAAAGTGCCTTGCTTTTATTTTCCAGGACACGGTCTGTGAAAAACAGAAGCAGAGGGAAAAATGCTATTACTTCCAGAAAGTGATAATAATAGCTTGAATCCATAGTGAATGATGAAAACGCATACATCAGTGAACCCACTATGGTCAGGTTTATATTTTTTGAGTAGTGCGAGAGGTAAAGGTGAGAAGTAAGGGCGGCAACGACGTGCTTGAGTATGAAAACTGCCGCTAAGGCGATACCGATACAGCTTTCGGGAACGATAAGCAGTGGCCAGAAAAACGGACTGGTATAAACATAAAAAGAATATGTACCGATGAAATTTGCACCGAGAAAAGTGTTGCAACTCCAGAACGGGGTTCCGCTGAGAATAACACGTCGGCATTCCTTGATGAAGGGGATTTGCTGTGTAAGATAGTCTCCTGCAAGGAAAAGATTGCCTTTATTAAAAATCAGTACAGGGATTACGGCAAAAGCTGAAATCAGCAGGGATAAAAGTATAATCAGTTTATAGTTAGTTTTTTTCGGATTAAGTAGAGTGGTGGGAGGGTTATTTCTTTGCATTTTCAGCAACCTCCGTTGATTTTTCAATGTAGTAACGCGGACGGTGCTTTACTTCAAAATAGATTTTTCCGATATATTCACCGATTATTCCGAGACAGAAGATGATAATGCCTCCGATGAGCCAGAGAGAACACACCGTAGTAGTCCAACCGGGTACAGTTTTTCCGAGAAAATAAGAAATAAGGCTGTAGCCAAGACCGCAGATACTGAAAAACGAAAACAGAAAACCGATGATAAAAATCAGGTGCAAAGGTTTTACGGTGAAGGAAGTGATACCGTCGACAGCAAAACCGACCATCTTTTTAAGCGGATATTTGCTTTCACCTGCCGCACGCTCTTTTCTCTCATAATAAACCTTATCGGTTTTGAATCCGAGCGAGGGAACTATGCCGCGAAGGAAAAGGAAGGTTTCCTCGTAGTTTTCGAGTGCCTGAAGAGCCTGACTGCTCAGAAGTCGGTAATCGGCATGGTCGTAGACTATGTTTGCACCCATTTTATTCATAAGCTTATAGAAAAGCTGAGCTGTTCCTCGCTTGAAGGCAGTGTCCTTTTGTCTTGAACTGCGTACTCCGTAGACGATCTGACAGCCTTCGTTATATTTTTCTACCATTTTTTCAATAGCATCAATATCATCCTGAAGATCAGCGTCCATTGAGATTATACAGTCACACTTATTCTTAGCATACATCATTCCTGCCATAAGTGCATTCTGATGACCTGCATTGTGAGCGAGCTTGATGCCGACGAAAACAGGATCGGCTTCGCTGACCTTGTCGATTATTTCCCAGGTTTTATCTACGCTGCCGTCATCAACAAATAGAATCTTGCTTTCATCGGAAACAAGACCGCTGTCGATAAGACTACGCATTTTGTTTCGGATAATACCGATTGAAATTCCTAACATCTCTTCCTCGTTGTAACAAGGAATAACCAACCAAAGCTTTGGTTGCATATTTACCACCCCAACTGCACATTAGATATATAAATTATATAATAAGTCACACCTTTTGTAAAGTGGCTTGAACGATACCGAAAAAACGAAAAAACTGCAATGTAACGCTTTTAAAACAGAAAAGAGACACCCTGTCGGCATCTCCTTTTTTGGTGGAATAGTTTTTGCACGTGCCTTTGCACCGCTTATTACCCACGTCTTATCTATACTTGTCAAATTCTTTTTCTGCAAACAAAAAAACGAGACACCCTATTGGGTATCTCGTTTTATGGCAGCGGAATAGGGATTCGAACCCCAACAAACAGAGTCAGAGTCTGTCGTGCTACCGTTACACAATTCCGCTAAAGAACAAGAGCTATTATACACAGCGAAATGTCATTTGTCAACACTTTTTTGAAAAAATTTTATTTTATTTTTGAGGTTTTCTTTTCAAGCACGATTGCAACGGCCAGAGCAGTGAAACCTGCGACAAGCTTACCAACGATTACGGGTACGATGTGACTCTCGTTATAGGAGAGGGTAAATGCGAGGTGATCACCGAAAACAAATGCGGCAGACACTGCAAACGCGAGGTTCATCACTCTGCCTTTTCTGTTCATTCTGTCTGCGCTTTCCATTGTGGCGATTGAGTTTGCAAGGGTTGCAATAAGTCCGATAACTGATGTTTCATCGAGATTCATTTTGTTGCCGAGAGCCGAAAGAGGCTTTTTAAGAATTTTCGAAATGATTGCAATGAGGGGGAATGTACCTGCAAGAGTGATGCAGATAGTGAAAACTGTTGCGGCACTTTCCATAAGCGGTGCTGTGTTTTTCAGGATTATTTTACCCGTAAGCGTCTGGAAAATTCCGAGCGCAAGACCGCAGGTAATGAGAATTGAGATGAATTTTCCGAAAATGGAGAAAACTTTGATTGTGATTTTCGGAAATTTAAGAAGACCGATGATAATTATTACGGAAATGAGCAGGGCAGGGGAAAGATTGAGAAGAACTGTCAGCGGAGAAATTCCCATTACGATACCCGAAACGAAGCAGCCGAGAGGAATTGTACATATACCGCAGAGAAGGCCTAAAAGCACGTCGTCGTGATTTTCTTTCTTTGCTGACTGAAGTGCAACGGGGATTGTAAACGAAATCGTTGCACCAAGCATTGATGCAACACAAAGTCCGTGGAAGGAGCCGAGAAGCTCATCAGAAGCTACGGAGTCTGCAAGTGCCGCACCACCCATATCGTTTGCGATGAGTATTCCTGCCAGAGCTGACGGATCAAAGTGAAAAAGATTTGCCACGGGTGTAATCACGGGCAAAAGCAGGTCGGCAAGGACGGGAGCAATAGTCATCATACCCAGCATTGAAAGTGAAAGGGGTCCGAGTGTGTGGAGTCCTTTTTCAAATTCATCACCGAGCTTCAGCTTGTTGCCGAACACCTTGTCGAGTGCGCCTATTACAGCGAAAACCGCCATTACTGTTGCAAGTATCTGTGCCAAAATATCACGTCCGTTAATTTTTCTTGTTACATTATACAAGGGAGCGTGACGTAAAGCAAGATAAAATTTATTCTACATACACTGCAATTGCGGTCATATCATCAAGGTGCTTGCCGATTTTTCTTTCGCAGGCAGAGTTTACGATGAATTCAGCAAGGTCGTCGGGAGATTTTTCTGTGTCCCAGACCTTCAGCTCGTGCTGAATCCAGTTGTTACAGTCACCGAGGATACCGTCGGATACCATTAATATGATGTCGCCTCTTGAAAGAGTGGCTGTCGCTTTTGAAAAACCGATATCCTTGAGTATGCCTAACGGAAGGGACGCTTGTTCGAGCTGGGCGACACTGTCTTTGTGACGGATAAAGGTTGCGGCTGCACCTGCCTTCATAAAGTCTGTTTTGCCCGTGTAAAGGTCGATACATACAACGTCAAGCGTGGCAAGAGATTCGTCAGAGCTTTTGACGAGCAAAGCTGAATTTGCGATAGGCAAAGCACAGTCAAAGCTCATACCTGATTTTATCAGCTTTGAAAAAAGTTCTGCTGCCATGGCAGAGTCGACAGCTGCACGCCTGCCCGTACCCATACCGTCGCTTAAAATTACTACGTAACGGTCATTGTCATCACGGAAGCTTCTGTAGTAGTCACCGCAGACTGTTTCGTCATCTGTCGGTCTGCTGACGGCTCCTATCGAAATGTTAACATCAACACTCTGACGAAAGGTCAGTGTGCAGGTATCACCGCTTTCGTCAAGCTCAGGAATACCCAGCTTTGTGCCGGTGGCAGTGACCAGATTATGAGTGAGCTGTGTGATATTGAAGTCAGGATGAAGCTTTGACATATGAAGAGAGACGGATGCCCTGCCGAACTTGTCAAGCTGACATTCGGCATCAAGTACATTAAGCCCGTTTTCTTTTGCTTCTTCTGCACATTTTTCCGCAATATCGGCATTGGTTTTAATGTCTTCGTCAAAATCAAGAGCAAGATCATTGAGGATATCTGCCATACTGCGGAACTGTTCACACATCAGACCTTGGATCTGTTCTATCTGCCCCTGTGCACCGCGTGAAGCGACAAAAGAAAGATAACGGTTATAAAGCTCACTGCGCATTTCGCTGAATGAATAGCAGGCAGAGTAAAATCCTTTAGGAAAACGGGTTTCGTCAAGCTCAGCGTGATTTATAAGTGCCTGAGCGATTTTTTCTAAATCTTCTTCAGAGGGGTTCTTTATGTCAACCCGACAGCTGTCTTTCAGCTCACACTCCGAGCAGACCTTGCACCAGGCAGACCTGAGTATGTGAGTGAGTTGAGTCTGCGTAATAGGGTTCAATGTGTTCTGAACTGTTGCGACACAGGATGAAACGTCATTCATGGCACGTGATGCTTCGCGCAGTCTGCCTGTGAGAAGTCGGGAATTTTCGGTTTTGATACAGGTGGGAATTGGAGAATTCACCCTTACTGAAAGTGCTTCGTAAAATTTTTCCGGGACAGCAACAAAAACGGCACACGCGATTATACCCTCGAATATCGCCATAAACGAATTCAATGTACCGTCAGCAAAAGCGCAGATGCTCAGAGGAATTATGTATCCCAAAACACACCAGAGCTTCCCTTTTCGTGAAAGCTCACCACCCAGAAGTCCTCCCAGAGTATAGCCGATACTTACAAAGCCTATTTCAGAGCTGAGTCCTGCTGCAAAGCCGAGGCAGATTCCGCATAAAGCACCGCCACTTGAATTGCGAAGCTTTGCGAAAACAAGCACAAGAAAAGCAAACAAAACAGTCACGGGAGATATATTCAGTATTTTATATTTATAAAACGGCATCAGAACTATTCCTGCTGTCAGAAGTATAGTAAGTATTTCGGATGTGGAAAAGCCTGACATTTCCTTCTTTCCCCACAGGAGGGAGGATGAACCGTTGAAAAGATATGCTCCTGCACAGCACAGGGCAGATTCGTATGTTATTGAAATGAAGGCTTCGATGTCAAAGCCGACGGCGGATATTATTGCGACACCGGTGAGAAACAGACTTGCAAATGAATTTATCAGCAGAGCGTATTTGTGAAAGTTTTCATCGAGGTACCTTTCGTAAAGATTGCGTATGAGAATGCACAGAAGAATTGCTGCACAGTATTTCACACAGTCCGTACCGTCGAAAAAGAAGAATGCGCCGATTATTGTACCTGCACCCGCGCAGAATGAATTGACCACTCCTGATGCTGCGGCAAGTGAAACGGCAAAAGGGGAAAATTCACCTGAAACAAACGGATTCATCAGCAGAAAAGCACCTATGAATGTCAGCAGACTTTTTACAATCGGTGTCAGCTCGAATGTTTTTACGGCATTGCCGCTTTTATCAATGACAAAATCCTTTACTTTATTGATTACCATGATTCTGCTCCTTGTTTTTTTATTTATTTTATAACCGTACAGGTGAAAAATCTGTCACATCTGATTGGAGATAAAGGTTGCAATTTGGCAGAAAGCTTTACTTTGAAAAACATATTGTAATTTACTGTGAGGCTATGGTATAATATATTGATTTATTATTTTTATATTTTGGTGAGACGTATGGAAAAAGAAATGAATACCCCCAGAGAGGATTTAATAATCGGCAGAAATGCAGTCAGCGAAGCGTTGCGTTCAGGCAGAGCGATAGACACCTTGCTTGTTTCAAAAGGTGACCGAAACGGATCTATCGGCAGAATTATTTCTGAGTGCCGTGACCTTGGTGTTGTAATCAAGGAGGTTGACCGTAAAAGGCTTGATCTTATGTGCGGAGGTGCCGTACATCAGGGTATTGCAGCCTACGCGGCTTCACACGAGTATTCTACGATTGATGATATATTTGCACTTGCAGAAGAAAGAGGCGAAAAGCCTTTCATTATAATATGTGACGAGCTTGAGGATCCGCACAATCTCGGTGCGGTAATCAGAACGGCTGAGGCAACAGGCGTTCACGGTGTGATTATACCGAAACGCAGAAATGCTTCGCTCAGCTATGTCGTAGGCAAGGCGAGTGCAGGTGCGGTTGAGTATGTGCCTGTGGCGAGAGTTTCAAATATCGCACAGACGATTGATGAGCTCAAGGAAAGAGGAATCTGGTTCTACGCTGCTGATATGGACGGTGAGAACTGGTGCAGTGTTAATTATGATGGCGGTGTAGGCCTTGTTATCGGCTCAGAGGGCAGAGGAATCAGCCGTCTTGTAAAAGAAAAATGCGACTTTACCGTTTCAATGCCCATGAAGGGTAAGGTTAATTCGCTTAATGCGTCAGTTGCGGCAGGTGTACTTATGTACGAGGTCGCACGACAGAGGGCAGGAATAAAAGCAAAGGGGTGAAAACCTTGTCTGAACTGAACAGAGATGAACTTCGTATTTTGCTTGAAAATATAAGAGAAGAGCGTCGCGCAAAGGGCGTCGATGAAAACGGCGAACCTGCAAGAATCTGGTCAAACGAAGACATTGACCGTCTGCTGGGTATAGCTGAAAAAATGCAGACGGAAGAAAATGAAACAAATCAGGCACAGAGCTTCACTGAAAACACAGAGCTTCCTGTCGAAGAGGACACTCAGGCAATGGAAGTGCCTCAGGTGAAAACGGTGGATATTTCTCAGGCAGGAGAAGCTGATGAAAATTCTGACAGAATAAAATCGATTTTTAATGAAGAAGTGTCTCAGACGCAAAAGCCTGTAAAGGTAAAAAAATCTGCAACTAAAGCTTCTGCCAAAAAAGAAGGCAAAAAATCTTTGTTTGCCAGGGGTGCAGAGTTTTTTAACTCCTTCAGAAATGTTCAGAAGCAGGAAGAAGAG
Organism: Acutalibacteraceae bacterium; assembly: GCA_036309125.1. Taxonomy (GTDB): domain Bacteria; phylum Bacillota; class Clostridia; order Oscillospirales; family Acutalibacteraceae; genus CAG-488. The sequence continues at coordinate 9,109 of JAXJUJ010000155.1, forward strand.
GAGAGATTCTTCCTCAAGGATGAAGAGGATGTTTTTGAGGATGACTTCGATGCTGATGAGGAATACCTTCACGAAGAGGATTACGGCGAGGAAACCATACGTATAGGTGATCTGAGCCGGAACAGTATTCCTGCAGAGGATGAAAATGGAAAAACAAAGCAGATCGGAATGGAAAAGCCCGGGCTTGTGATTAAAAAGGGTATCAGTAAGGATGATTCTGAGCTTGAGGGTGCGCCGACAATCATTTCTGTAGAAGATGCTTTCGAGGAAAATTCGGCTCAGAATGCTGACTTCAGAAAGAGTATACGTGAGGCTGAAGAAAACGGACAGATAACTCTGCCCGGATTCGGTGATGTGGATATCGCTGATAAGCCTGAAAAAATTGAAGAGAGTGAGGCTGAGAAAGAGCTTTTTAGAAGAAGAAAGGCGAAGATTGACAGCTTTGTACTCTTTGGTGATGAAAACGAAAACGATCCTTACGGCACTGACAGTGAAAAGGAGCGCCTGGGAGACCTTTTCGGTGGTCATGATGACAGACCGAGGCGAAAGAATGAGCCTGAATTTGTAGGTGTTGAATATTCGCAGATAAAAGATGCACGACGTGTGCGCAGATATCTGAGTATTCAGAAGAAAAAGTCGCTCCGACGTACTATGCTGCAGTCGGTGCTTATGGTTTTGGCAATAGTGATAGGTGTTGCTTCTGCGGCAGAAACGACTGTTGCAGGTGACTCGATACTTACGATTTTTTCAAGCTTTGTGATGATTGTGCTGTCGCTTATCACAAGCAATCAGCTGATTGTGAATGCTTTTGACAGTCTCAGGAAGAAAAAATTCAATGTAAATTGCGCGTCTGTTTTTGTTGCGATTATGTGCTTTGTGCAGACGTTGCTGATGTTTGTACTTTATTTCCTGGATGAAAATACCGTAAGCGTTTTTGCAGGTGCAGGAATTGCTGCAATGCTCATGGGTGAAATTAACTCTTATGCAACCTTCAGCCGTACGGCAGATGCACTTGAAATGTGCACCGGCGTAAATAAGGACAGCCTTTACAGTGTGGACGGTATTACGGATGATAAGGATGCGACAGAAATCGGAAAAAATGTGAAATCGCAGAGTCCGAGAATCAGATATTCGGGTAAAACTCGTTTTCCGTCCCATCTTATCGAGCTTTGTACAAGTGAAACTCACGCGGATAAAAATATGAGATTTATTTTCCTCATAATTTTTGTGATGAGTATAATCAATTTGGTTGTTGCATGGTCAATCAGCGGAAACTTCCCTGTAGGCTTTGCTGCTCTGGTTGTTACCTTTGCACTCTGTGTCCCTGCTTATGCGGTGTTGCTCGTCCAGCTGCCACTACGCTGGGCAAACAGAAGCTTTAATAAGCTTGGTGGTATGGTTTCGTGTCAGGATGCCGTAAATGAGCTTTGCAGAACAAATGCGATTATCCTTGACAGTAAGGATCTTTTTGATCAGAGTCTTTGCTCAATGCACGGCTTCAAGGATTTTAAAAATGTTCGTGTTGATGATGCGATGCTGTATGCGGCGGCTATGGTTATACGCTCAGGCGGACCTCTCACGGGCGTTTTTGATCAGATGGTTGTCAACAGACGTGATATTCTTCCCACTGTCAAGTCTTTCAGCTATGAGGAAAGACTTGGTGTTTCAGGTTGGATTTACAGTCAGAAGGTTATTCTCGGTACAAGGCAGATGATGCTCAACCACAATGTTGATGTGCCTGAAGCTATAGACGAGGATAAGTATCTGATGTCAGGTCACGAGGTTATGTATCTCGCTATTGCAAATAAGCTCGCAGCGATGATGGTTGTGGACTATGCTCCTGACAAAAAGTTGATTCCTTATCTCAAAAAGCTGCGCGATGCAGGTGTGACGATTCTGGTGAGAAACTGTGATCCGAATGTAACTGACGTTATGATTTCACAGTGCTATGATATGCGACTGGATAATATAAGGATTCTCAATTCGGCATCGAGCAGAGTTTTCAAAAAATACAAGTCAAGACCGAAGGTTAATTCGAGAGCAGTAGCTATCCACGATGGTACAACCTTCTCTTTTATGAAAACACTTTGTGTCGCTGACACATTGCGCCACGTTTTCAAAATTGCAAACACGATGACACTCATAGGCATTCTTATGAGCTTTGTGATAGTGCTTGTACTGGCTGTGGTGAATGTCGTTGCAGACCTGCCTGCGATATTTGTGATAATGCTTCAGCTTCTTATTTCAGGTGCTTTTATAGGTGTTACGAAAATTTTGTCATCGCATTAAATAAATTTAAAAAGGGTATTGACAAACGGACGATATGGTGTTAAAATACTTCCACAACAAAGTGGAATGGTTCGTTCCCACCTTAACGGTTACGTCCGTGCGGTCAATATTCAACGGCAGTTTTCTGTCTTGTATTATGTGATTTTGCACGGATGGGGTATGTTCCATCCGTGCTTTGATTTTATTTATTAAGCATTTGGAGGTGCTTGGACATCGCTACGAAAGAAACTCAGATCAACGAGGAAATCCGTGACAAGGAAGTCAGAGTAATTGACTCAGAAGGTAATCAGCTCGGTGTTATGCCTATCGAGGAGGCTTTACGTCTCGCAGAGGAAAAGAATACTGACCTGGTTAAAATTGCTCCTCAGGCAAAGCCGCCTGTATGCAAAATCATGGATTACGGCAAGTATCGCTTTGAACAGGCAAAGCGTGAAAAAGAAGCCAAGAAAAACCAAAGAGTTATTGAAATCAAAGAGGTTCGTTTGTCACTCAACATCGATACACACGACTTCGAAACCAAGGTTGGTCACGCAATCAAGTTTTTGAAAAGCGGTAACAGAGTTAAGGTTTCAATCAGATTCCGCGGCCGTGAAATGGCTCATCCGGAAAACGGTCTGGTTACTATGAGCAAGTTTGCAGATGCCTGCAGCGAGTTCGGTACAGTCGAGAAACCTGCTAAGCTCGAAGGACGTTCGATGCTGATGTTTTTAGCAGCCAAATCATCCAAGAATTAATAAGGAGGAAAAAACCATGCCTAAAATTAAAACACACAGCGGTGCAAAGAAGCGCTTTAAGCTCTCTAAGAATGGTAAGCCCATCCGCGGTCACGCTAACAAGTCACACATCCTTAACAAGAAGACAACAAAGCGTAAGAGAGGTCTTCGTCAGACAGTTGTTGCTGACACAACAAACGTAAAGCAGATCAAGCGTTTGATTCCTTACAAATAAGAACGTGCTGTTTATGACAGCAAAAGCAAATTAAATTTTAAATTGGAGGTAACTTACCATGGCTCGTATTAAAGGCGCTACCATGACTCGTAAGAGAAGAAATAAAGTAATGAAGATGGCTAAGGGCTACTATGGCTCAAAGTCAAGTCTTTTCAAGACTGCTAAGCAGGCAGTTATGAAGTCCGGACAGTATGCATATGTCGGACGTAAGCAGAAGAAGCGCGACTTCCGTCGTCTCTGGATCACAAGAATTTCTGCAGCTTGCAAGATGAACGGCATGAACTACTCAACATTCATGAACGGTCTTAACAAGGCTGGCATCACACTTAACCGTAAGATGCTCTCAGAGATCGCAATCGCTGATCCTGCTGCATTCACAGCTCTCACAGAGAAGGCTAAGGCAGCTCTTAAATAATAAGCTTATATCACGCCCCTGTAATATGGGGGCGTGAATTTGTCTTTTTATAAGTAACACTTACGTGGGTATATTCAGCATAAAGGAGTGTAAAAATGGAACGTCTGACAGCAAAAAACAACGATAAAATCAAGTCTGCGGCAGCTATCCGTGACAGTGCAAAACAGCGACGCGAATCAGGTCTTTTCTTCCTTGAAGGAGCCAGACTCTGCGCTGATGCGGCTGAAAATGACGTGCAGATTTACAGAGCGTTTTTTACACAGAAAGCGTTGGAAAAGTATGCTGATTATGCTGTGAAGGTAACTGAAAAAGCAAAGGAAAGCTATGAAATCACAGAGGAAATTTCTGCCCGGCTTTCGGACACGCAGAATCCTCAGGGTATATTCTGCCTTTGTCGTACAAAGGAAAAAGATATCAGGACATCAGAGATAAATCCTGCAGGAAAGTATGTTTTCCTCGAAAATGTTCAGGATCCGTCAAATCTCGGTGCAGTAAGCCGTACGGCTGAAGCTCTCGGAATAGACGGAATGTTTGTCTGCGGTGGCTGTGATATTTACAATCCCAAAGCACTCAGGGCATCTATGGGTTCTGCGCTCAGAATACCTGTTTTCACTTGCGACGATTCAGTTGAAACAATAAGACATCTCAGAAATAAGGGATTTCTTACCCTTGCATCAACTCCTGACAGCAGTGCACAGCTTATCACCGACGTTGAAATGTCAGGCGGTGTTGTGTGCGTGGTAGGTAACGAGGGAAACGGTGTTACTCAGCAGACTATGGCAGCCTGTGACGGAAAAGTCACTATTCCTATGGGTGGCAGAGCAGAGTCGTTGAATGCTTCGACGGCAGCGGCAATACTTATATGGGAGATGGTCAGACGATGAATGATAAGATTTACTGGATATGGCTTCAGCAGTCACTCGGCATAAATCCGACCATCAGAACAGATGAAATAGTGTCATACTTCGGCTCGGCAAAGTCCCTGTATTTTGCAGGGGAGATGGAATGGCGTCTATCAGGTATATTTACGCCGAAGCAGATCTCTAAGCTCTGCAATCAGGATTTATCAAAGGCAGAGAATATCCTTACTGTCTGTGCTAAAAATAACTGGCAAGTGGTTACACCCGGTGACGGAAATTATCCGTCTATGCTTTTCAAACTGCCTAATTTTCCGCTTGTTCTTTACGTTAACGGAGATTTAGACTGTTTGAAAAACAAGATAACCATTGCCCTTGTCGGCACAAGAGAGCCGACGGTGAACAGCTCGTGTGCGGCGCGTTCTCTCGCGGCATCACTTACACGTTCGGGTGCTGTTGTGATAAGCGGCGGCGCGTTGGGAATCGACTCAGCATCGCATCAGGGCGCTCTGGATGCAAACGGCAAAACCGTTGCAGTCCTTGGCTGCGGTCTTGACTGCAATTACCCTGTGGCAAATCAGGCTATGAGAAAGCAGATTTCCCAAAACGGAGCAGTTGTGACCGAATACCCGCCGGGAACAATGGCGTTGGCAAGAAATTTTCCGATACGAAACAGAATCATCTCAGGTCTTTCTTATGGTACACTTGTTATCGAGGCAGGCGAAAGAAGCGGTTCGCTCATTACTGCGAACTATGCCCTTGAGCAGGGAAGAGATGTCTTTGCTGTTCCGGGAGATATTCTTTTCAGCGGATTTACGGGAGCGAATAAGCTTATCCGTGACGGTGCAAAGCCTGTTTTCAATGCACTTGACGTGCTTGAAGACTATGCTATCCGTTATCCCGATCTCATAAAAACCGAACAAATTGAAACTACACTCACTCTTCAGGAGCAGCAGTCACGTCCCGTTGAAAAAACGCAGGTGAAGGTAGCTGAAAAAACGGTTGAAAAATCAATCGTCAGAAAACCTGAGCCGTCTGGGCTGAGCGAGGATGCAAGGAAGATTTACCGTGCATTTGATCGATCAGAAATGCAGAAAGAAGAGTTGATTATGAAAACAGGTCTTGGCGTTAGTGCCTTCGCCTGTGCAATGACCGAGCTTGAGCTTTACGGTGTTGTAGAGCTTCTTGCAGGTAAAAACTATAAACTGAAATAGGATGATAGAACATTATGTCAAAGCTTATAATCGTGGAGTCACCCACAAAGGTTAAGACAATTAAAAAATACCTCGGCAAGGATTACGACGTTACCGCATCTATGGGACACGTACGTGACCTTCCTGCGGCGAAACTCAGCGTTGATATAAAAAATGATTTCGCACCCAAGTATTCCGTAATAAAAGGAAAGGAAAAGCTCGTCAAGGAGCTTAAGGCTAAAGTAGCTGAGAGTGACGAAGTTTTTCTCGCAACTGACCCTGACCGCGAAGGAGAAGCTATTTCGTGGCATCTTGCTACATTGCTTGACCTTGATATGGGTAAGGCGAACAGAATCACATTCAACGAAATCACAAAAACAGGTGTCGAAAACGGAATGAACGCGCCCCGTTCAATAGATATGGATCTTGTAAATGCACAGCAGGCAAGACGTATTCTTGACCGTCTTGTAGGTTACAAGCTCAGTCCGTTCATTTCACAGAAAATCCGCAGAGGACTCTCTGCAGGACGAGTACAGTCTGTCGCAGTAAAGCTTGTTGTAGACAGAGAAAACGAAATCCGTGCCTTCGTACCAGAAGAGTACTGGACACTCGATGCTAAATTTATCGCACCGTGCAGAAAGAGCTTTTCAGCATCCTTCTACGGTGATGAAACAGGCAAGGTGAAGATTACAAACAAAGAGCAGGCAGACGCTTATCTTGCACGTCTCGACGGAGCGAAATACAATGTGTCTTCTCTTAAAAAAGGCACGAAGAAAAAGAACCCTGCACCGCCATTCATCACATCTACTCTTCAGCAGGAAGCATCACGCCGTATGGGATTCCAGGCACAGCGTACAATGCGTACTGCTCAGGAGCTTTACGAAGGTGTTGAGGTTGCAGGTATCGGCACAACGGGTCTTATCACATATATGAGAACTGACTCTCTGAGAATTTCAGAAGAGGCAAGAGCTGCTGCAAATGCATTCATCACAGAAACATACGGCAGCAAATATCTCCCTGAAAAGCCGAGATACTATAAATCAAGAAACAATGCACAGGACGGTCACGAAGCTATCCGTCCGACAAACCCTGCACTCACTCCTGACAGAGTAAGAGGCAGCCTTACATCAGATCAGTATAAGCTTTATACACTTATCTGGAAACGCTTCATCGCAAGTCTTATGGCAAGCTGTGTGCTCAATACAGTCAAGGCTGAAATTATGGCCGTTACTGAGGGCAAAGACGGCTACTGTCTTTTCAATGCAACAGGCTTCAGCGTGAAGTTTGACGGTTATACAGCTCTCTATGAAGAAAGTACAGATGAGGAAGAGGAAGATGCATCAAAGCTTCCTGAGCTCAGTGAGGGCGATAAATTAAAGCTCAAGGAGCTCGCAGGAAATCAGCACTTCACTCAGCCTCCCTCAAGATATACTGAAGCTTCTCTTATCAAGGCTCTTGAAGAAAACGGCATCGGCAGACCGAGTACTTATGCTACGATTATTTCAACAATCGTCAAGCGTGAGTATATCAAGCGTCAGCAGAAGCAGCTCACTCCCACAGAGCTTGGTGAGGCAATCACAAGCCTTCTTAAAGAAAAATTCCCGAAAATCGTAAATACTAAGTTTACCGCAGGAATGGAAACTAAGCTTGACGAAGTCGGCGAAGGTAATGCTGATTATATTGCAATGCTTCACGAATTCTACGATGATTTTGACGGCACACTTCAGAAGGCAAAGGAAGATATGAAGGATGTCAAAATTCAGCTTGAAGAGGATCTGACAGATATCCCGTGTGAAAAATGCGGCAGAATGATGGTCATAAAGACGGGCAGATACGGTAAATTCCTTGCTTGTCCGGGTTATCCCGAGTGTAAAAATGCGAAGCCGCTTGTTATGCAGACAAATGCAAAATGTCCGAAATGCGGCGGCGAAGTAATTGAGAAAAAGTCAAAGAGAGGTTACACCTTCTTTGGTTGCGGCAACTGGCCTAACTGTGACTTTATGACTTGGGACAAGCCGACAGATGACAAGTGTCCGCAGTGCGGAAAGTCACTCTTCAAGCGTAAGGGCGGTCTTACAGTCTGCCTTGACGAGGCTTGCGGATACGAAAAGAAAACTGAAAGAAAATCAAGAAAAAAAGCAGAGGAATAATAATGAGCGACGTTCTTGTAATAGGTGGCGGACTTGCAGGCGTAGAGGCTGCATGGGCACTGGCAAACAACGGAATATCGGTTACAATTGCAGAGATGAAGCCCGAAAAGCGCTCTCCTGCGCATAAGAGTGATATGCTTGCAGAGCTTGTCTGCTCAAATTCACTCAAGGCACAGCGCCTCGCTTCAGCAGCAGGTCTTCTTAAAGCAGAAATGGAGCTTCTTGGCTCGGTCTGTGTTGAATGTGCGAAGGCTTGCAGCGTTCCTGCAGGTGGTGCTCTGGCTGTTGACAGAGATAAGTTTTCTGCAATGGTTACTCAGAAGATAACGTCACATCCTCTTATAACAATCGAGTGCAAAGAGGTAACGGAAATCCCCGAAGGTAACGTAATCGTTGCGGCAGGACCACTTGCTTCCGATGCACTTGCAGAGGATATCAGAAAGCTTTGCGGCGGTTCGCTCAGCTTTTATGATGCAGCGGCACCGATTGTAACAGACGAAAGCATTGACAAATCCTGTGCTTTCACACAGTCACGTTATGACCGTGGCGGTGAGGATGATTACCTTAACTGCCCGATGAATAAGGAAGAATACGAAACATTTTACAACGAGCTTGTAAATGCAGAGTCAGCAGAGCTTCACTCTTTTGACAAGAAAAAGGGTGTTTACGAAGGCTGTATGCCGATTGAGGTTATGGCTTCCCGCGGTGCTGATACAATGCGTTTCGGTCCTCTTAAGCCTGTCGGTCTTCGTGACCCGAGAACAGGACACAGACCTTGGGCAGTGCTTCAGCTTCGCCGTGAGGATGCAAGCGGTACGATGTATAATCTCGTAGGTTTCCAGACCAATCTCAAATTCGGTGAGCAGAAAAGAGTTTTCTCTCTTATTCCTGCACTTAAAAATGCAGAGTTCATCCGTTACGGTGTTATGCACAGAAACACCTTCATTGACTCACCCCGTCATCTTAACAGCGACTTTTCCTTCAGAGGAAGAGAAGGTCTTTATTTCGCAGGTCAGATTACGGGTGTTGAGGGTTATATGGAGTCAGCGGCAGCAGGTATTCTTGCAGGTCTTAATATGGCAAGATATCTCAAAGGAAAAGAGCCGATAAAGCTTCCTGATATAACGATGCTTGGTGCGCTTTCAAACTATATCAGTAACGAAACCGTTACGAATTTTCAGCCGATGGGTGCTAATTTCGGCATTATCCCACCGCTTGATGAACTGATTAAAGATAAAAAATTACGATACGAAGCTCTCGCGCAGAGAAGCCTCGAATACTATAGAAAAAATGTTACTCTCTGAAGAAAGGAGAGCCTGAAATGAAATATGATATCAAGGAACTGCAGGAAAAGCTCGGTTATACGTTCAAGGATGAAGCTTATCTTATCCGTGCATTGTCACACTCATCCTACGTTAACGAAAACCATTCAGCAGGAGATTCAAACGAAAGACTTGAATTCCTCGGCGACTCGGTTTTAGGTCTTATCACTGCAGAAAATTTCTTTAAAAACTATAAAAAGCTTCCTGAGGGTGAGCTTACAAAGCTTCGTGCTGCAACTGTTTGTGAGAAGTCACTTGCAGGCTTTGCAAAACAGCTCGAGCTCGGAAAATATCTTCTCCTCGGTAAGGGCGAAAACCTTACGGGAGGCAGAGAGCGTCCATCGATTCAGGCAGACGCATTCGAAGCAATCATTGCTGCAATTTACCTTGACGGTGGTATGGAAGAAGCAAGAAATTTTGTTCTTAAATACATCGAGGAAGCAATCCGTCATCAGCAGTCCATAAAGGATTATAAGACTATGCTTCAGGAAGTTGTTCAGCGTAATCCCGGTGAGATTATTGAATATGTCCTCACGGGAGAAACAGGACCTGACCATGACAAGCGTTTTGAGGTTGAGGTGCACCTTAACTCAAACGTAATCGGCAGAGGAATCGGCAGAAGCAAAAAACGTGCTGAGCAGGAGGCTGCAAGGGAAGCCTTGGAGCTTATGGGACTGTGAGGCACATAAACGTTGCGTTGTTTGTACCGCACGAGGGTTGTCCGAATCAATGCTCGTTTTGCAATCAACGTGCAATTTCAGGTAAAAAAACTCAGGTGAAGCCGTCAGACATCGATGAAGCTGTGCAGATTGCACTCAGAAATCCTGACAGCAAAGGCGGAGAAATTGCCTTTTTCGGTGGCAGCTTTACTGCAATAAACAAAGAAA
>JAXJUJ010000156.1:0-3704 GCA_036309125.1 Acutalibacteraceae bacterium
GTGTAAGAATATACGGTATGAATTCAAACGGAGCAACGTTAATTTTGTTTTCATCGACAGGATGAAAGAATGCGTTTCCCGGAAAGTTGAGTCCTGCAACACTTAAACCCACTTCGTTAGTTGCTTCGTAATAAAGAGGATAGGAGTCAATAACCGTTGCGATGCCGATGATGGCATAGTGGTTTTCTGAAAAAGGAAACGGAAAATTTCTCGGTGTTATCACTACACTTTCATTGTAGTGATATTCAAGGTCGAGAGTTCTGCCGAAGTAATGGTCTTTTGTTTTAAAGCTTATAGCTGTACACATAATTTCACCTCATAAAAGTTAAAGGACGGAAAGTTTTGCAACAATCCGCCCTTTTAGTATTTGATTTATTCTGCAATGATATCCTTAAGAATTGCAACTGCTTTTTTAAGCTCATCCCAGCCGATGTTAAGCGGGGGAAGAAGTCTTATCTTTGTTTTTGCAGTAAGCACGAGAACGCCCTTCTGCATACAAGCGTTTACAATTTCTTTTGCATCTTTTTCTGTCTCGATGCCGATCATAAGACCGAGACCGCTGACACTTTTTACACCCTTTGAACCCTCAAACTCCTCAAAGATGTATTTTGACTTTGCCTGAACTTCACTGAGAAGCTCGTTATCGATTCTTGAAAGAATGTTACAAGCACCTGCACAGCATACGGGATTTCCACCGAAGGTTGTACCGTGTGAGCCGGGGATGAGAACATTTTCAACCTTTTCGCCAAGCATTGCAATGCCGATCGGAAGACCGCCACCGATACCCTTTGCCGTTGTAACGATATCAGGCATAAATCCGTACTGCTGGAAAGCGTAAAGTGAACCTGTTCTGCCGTTACCAGTCTGAACCTCGTCGACGATGATGAGCATATCCTTTTCGTCAGCGATTTTCTTTACTTCGTCAACAAACTCACGGTCGAGCTTGCATACACCGCCTTCGCCCTGAACAAGCTCCATCATTATTGCAACACAATTGTTTTCCTCAGCAAGCTTGCGAACGTCATCAGCGTTATTCGCCTCTGCATAAACAAAGCCTTCAACGAACGGACCGAAATGTGTGTGGTAACCGTCCTGACCTGTTGCTGTAAGAGTTGCGATTGTTCTGCCGTGGAAGCTGTTTTTAAGAGTGATGATAGTCGAGTGAGATTCATCACCGTATTTGTCAAAAGCATAGCGACGGGCAACCTTGATTGCACATTCGTTTGCTTCAGCACCGCTGTTGCCGAAAAATGCTTTTTTCATTCCTGTTCTTTCGCAGAGCATTTTTGCAAGTGTTGAGCAGGGCTCTGTGAAATAAAGATTTGATGTATGTGTAAGAGTGGAAAGCTGGTCTGTAACAGCCTTGAGCCACTCATCGTCTGCCACACCGAATGCGTTTACTGCTATTCCTGAACCAAGGTCGATGTATTCCTTACCTTCGGAATCCTTGAGAAGTGCGCCTTTACCGCTGACAAGCTCAATCGGGAAACGTGCATAAGTGTTGGCTACGTACTGCTTATCGATTTCTGTAATACTCATTTATTATGCCTCCGGGTGCTTTTTCTTGTAATCCTCACCTTTTACAAACATAGTGCCGATACCCTCATCGGTAAGGATTTCAATGATAATTGAATGCTTAACTCGTCCGTCAATGACGAAAACCTTGTGAACACCCCAGTTGATTGCATCCACGCAGCACTGAACCTTCGGAATCATACCACCTGAGATAATGCCTTCTTCGGTAAGCTTCGGAGCGTCTTCAATGAAAATTCTTGAAATGAGTGATGACGGATCATCCTTGTCACGGAGAATACCTTCGATATCTGTCATTGAAATAAGGCTTTCTGCTTTGAGCTCACCTGCGATTTTAGCTGCAACTGTGTCTGCATTGATGTTATAGACGTTACCCTCTTTATCACAGCCGACTGTTGAAACAACGGGGATGTAACCCATTGAGATAGTGTCAAGAATGGGAGTGACATCAACCTTTTCAATGTCACCGACGAAGCCGAGCTCAGCACAGCGGGGTTTTGCGATGATCATATGACCGTCAGCACCGCTAAGACCGATTGCCTTGCCTCCCTTTGACTGGATAAGGCTTACAAGGCTTTTGTTGATTTTACCTGCAAGAACCATCTGAACTACATCTGCAGTTTCCTTGTCAGTAACACGAAGTCCGTTGACAAACTTTGTTTCTTTGCCGATTTTTGCAAGCATATCTGTAATTTCAGGGCCGCCACCGTGAACGAGAACAACCTTGATTCCTACGGTTGAAAGAAGGATAATGTCGCTCATAACAGACTGCTTGAGATCCTCGTTTATCATAGCGTTTCCACCGTATTTAACAACAAGGATTTTGTTTGTATATTTTTGTATGTACGGAAGAGCGTGAGTAAGAACGTGCGCTCTGTCTGCGTTTGAAATTTTCATAATAAATACCTCTTAGGTTCTGTAGTCACCGTTGATTTTAACGTAATCGTATGTAAGGTCGCAGCCCCATGCAGTAGCCTTTGCTTCACCTGAGTTGAGCTCAACGAGGATATCGATTTCTTTTTCAAGAAGGATTTCCTTTGCCTTTTCCTCAGAGAAATCAATTCCTGCACCGTTTACACAAACATCAAGCTTACCCTTTGAAGATTCAAAGCTTACGTCGATTTTGTTAACGTCAACGTCAGCACCACTGTAGCCGATAGCACAAAGCACACGTCCCCAGTTAGCATCAGCACCAAACATAGCAGCTTTGAGAAGTGAAGAGCAGATAACTGATTTTGCAACAGTCTTTGCTGTCTTTTCATCAGCAGCACCTGTTACCTTGCACTCAAGGAGCTTTGTTGCGCCTTCACCGTCACCTGCAATCTTTCTGCAGAGGTAAACTGTTACGCTGTTGAGTGCCTTGCAGAACTGTGCAAAGTTCTCATCTTCTTTATCAATAATCTTATTGCCTGCCATACCGTTGGCAAGGACAGTTACCATATCGTTTGTTGATGTGTCACCGTCAACACTTACCATATTGAATGTTGAAGCGATGTCTGTGCTCAGAGCCTTCTGAAGAAGCTCAGGAGCGATTGCAACGTCAGTTGTGATGAAAACAAGCATTGTTGCCATATTCGGGTGAATCATACCGCTTCCTTTTGCAATACCACCGATTTTGCACTCAACACCGTCAACTTCGAAGCTTACTGCGATTTCTTTTTTGATAGTGTCGGTTGTCATAATACCTTCGGCTGCAAAGTCACTGTGGTCACCAAGACCTGCTGCAAGCTCGTCCATACCGTTTGCGATGGGAGTGATATCAAGCACCTGACCGATAACGCCTGTTGATGCGATAACAACATCATCCTTGCTGATGCCTGTTGCTTTCTCAACGAGCTCACTCATCTGCTCTGCGATTTCAATGCCGTTAGCGTTACAGGTGTTAGCGTTGCCGCTGTTGCAGATAACAGCCTGAGCGTAGCCGTCAGCGATGTGATTTTTAGTAACAGTAAGGGGAGCACCCTTAACGAGATTTGTTGTATAAACAGCTGCGGCTGCAGCCTTGACTTCACTCGTGATGAGAGTAAGATCTCTCTTTGTTTTATTCTTTCTGATTCCGCAATGGATACCGTTTGCTTTGAAGCCCTTAGCGGCACAGATACCGCCTGTAATTTCTTTCATGTCTTACACCTCTAAATTAAGTCCTGTAGTTTCGTAAACACCGAGAAGGA
>JAXJUJ010000157.1:0-25140 GCA_036309125.1 Acutalibacteraceae bacterium
GCCATGGGGCCGTCTGTTGCAGCGATAACAAGGATAGCGCCGTCCATCTGAGCAGCACCTGTGATCATGTTCTTGATATAGTCAGCATGGCCCGGGCAGTCAACGTGAGCATAGTGACGTGTATCTGTCTCGTACTCAACGTGTGCTGTGTTGATTGTGATACCACGCTCTCTCTCTTCAGGAGCCTTATCGATGTTAGCGTAGTCGATGAATGCTGCGCCACCCTTCATAGCGAGTGTCTTTGTGATAGCAGCTGTCAATGTTGTTTTACCGTGGTCAACGTGGCCGATAGTACCAATGTTAACGTGCGGCTTACTTCTTTCAAATTTTTCCTTTGCCATTTGGAATTTCCTCCCTTTGGTTAATTGTTAATTTAATAATATTCAATGCATACTGCATAAATCCATTGTACCAATTTTAGAAACAAAATTCAAGTACTTTTTTAAAAATATAACTTAATCCTTGCTTCTCGCGCTGATAATTTCGTCAGAAACTGACTTAGGTACTGCAGCGTAGTGGCTCGGCTCCATAGCATACTGACCACGGCCCTGTGTCTTAGAACGAAGGTCTGTAGCATAACCGAACATATTTGAAAGCGGAATATGAGAATCAACCTGAATAGCACCTGTTCTCTGCTCCTGGCCGAGAATCATACCACGACGTGAGTTAACGTCACCCATAACGTCACCGAGGTAATCTGTCGGAACGATGATAGCAACCTTCATGATGGGTTCCATAAGAACAGCTGATGCCTTCTTCATTGCATCCTTGAATGCCATTGAACCGGCAATCTTAAATGCCATTTCTGATGAGTCAACTTCATGGTAAGATCCATCGTAAAGAGTAACCTTAACGTCAACTACAGGGTAACCAGCGAGTACACCTGACTGCATTGCACCCTTAACACCTGCCTCAACAGCAGGAATGTATTCCTTCGGAATAGCACCACCAACAACAGCGTTGACAAACTCGAAGCCCTTCTCCGGGTTCGGCTCGATACGGATCTTAACATGACCGTACTGACCCTTACCACCTGACTGACGTGAGTACTTGCAGTCAACTTCTGCGTTCTGAGTGATTGTTTCTCTGTAAGCAACCTGAGGCTTACCGATGTTAGCTTCAACTTTAAACTCACGAAGCATACGGTCAACAATGATCTCAAGGTGAAGCTCACCCATACCAGCGATGATTGTCTGACCTGTTTCTTCGTCTGTGTAGCAACGGAATGTCGGGTCTTCTTCAGCAAGCTTCTGAAGAGCGATACCCATCTTTTCCTGACCTGCCTTTGTTTTCGGCTCGATAGCTACGCGGATAACAGGCTCTGGGAACTCCATTGATTCGAGAATGATAGGATGCTTCTCGTCGCAGAGTGTGTCACCTGTTGTTGTGTTCTTAAGACCAACAGCAGCAGCGATATCACCTGAGTAAACAATGTCAAGGTCCTGTCTGTGGTTTGCGTGCATCTGAACGATACGACCCATACGCTCATTGTTGTCCTTAACAGAGTTATAAACAGTTGCACCTGCATTAACTGTACCTGAATATACACGGAAGAAGCAAAGCTTACCAACGAACGGGTCTGTTGCAATCTTGAAAGCAAGAGCTGCGAACGGAGCGTTGTCTGATGAAGGACGTGACTCTTCTTCTTCTGTATCCGGGTTCACACCCTTGATGTCTTCAACATCTGTAGGTGCGGGCATATAAGCTACGATATTGTCAAGGAGCATCTGAACGCCCTTGTTACGGTATGAAGTACCGCAGCAAACAGGAACCATATCGTTAGCGATTGTTGCTTTACGGATGCAAGCTCTGATCTCATCAATTGTGAGCTCTTCGCCTTCAAAGAACTTCTCCATAAGTTCCTCATCCTGCTCAGCAACCTTTTCGATAAGCTCGTCGTGATACTTCTGAGCAAGTTCCTTCATATCAGCAGGAATTTCCTCAGTTCTTACATCAAGACCCTTATCGTCATAATATACTTCAGCTTCCATTGTTACGAGGTCGATGATACCTCTGAACTCAAGCTCTCTGCCGATAGGAAGCTGGATTGGAACAGCGTTACATTTAAGACGCTCTTTCATCATGTCGACAACGTGGTAGAAGTCTGCACCCATGATGTCCATCTTGTTAACGTATACCATACGAGGTACACGATATTTATCAGCCTGACGCCAAACTGTCTCAGACTGAGGCTCAACACCGCCCTTTGCGCACAAAACAGTAACTGAACCGTCAAGTACACGAAGTGAACGCTCAACTTCAACTGTGAAGTCAACGTGACCCGGGGTGTCGATGATATTGATTCTGTGATTTTTCCAGAAACATGTTGTAGCAGCAGATGTGATAGTGATACCACGCTCCTGCTCCTGAGCCATCCAGTCCATTGTTGCTGCACCGTCGTGTGTTTCACCAATCTTGTGGTTAACACCGGTGTAGAAAAGGATACGCTCGGTTGTTGTTGTTTTACCGGCGTCGATGTGAGCCATGATGCCGATGTTTCTGGTTAATTCAAGTGGCACTTGTCTTCCCATATTAACCTCCGTAAATTAAACACTTTAATAAACACCTGATAAACAGGAAGATTACCATCTGAAATGAGCAAAAGCCTTGTTTGCTTCTGCCATTCTGTGAGTATCTTCACGCTTCTTGAATGCTGCACCTGTTTCGTTAACAGCATCCATGATTTCGTTAGCAAGACGCTCTTTCATTGTTCTTTCTGAACGAAGACGTGAGTAAGATGTAATCCATCTAAGACCGAGAGTCTGTCTTCTTTCAGGACGTACTTCCATCGGAACCTGATAAGTAGCACCACCAACACGGCGAGCCTTAACTTCAAGTACGGGCATTACGTTTTCCATTGCAGCTTCGAAAACCTCAACGGGCTCCTTAGCTGTCTTTTCCTTGATGATATCGAAAGCGTCGTAAACAATCTTCTGTGCGACACCCTTCTTACCATCATACATAACATTGTTGATAAGTCTTGTTACCAACTTAGAATTGTAAAGCGGATCGGGCAAAACATCACGTTTTGCAATCTGGCCTCTTCTTGGCACTTCGCTTCCCTCCTTCATATTAATGATATCATAGGTACTCAAGTGACAAAACCCTGTGGCGCCAATGGAGAAGCACATACATAAATATATATACACTCTCACATTGTTACGCAGCGTACCTTACCCTGCGCAGCCTGCAAGAAGATTCTGTCTTTTAAAAAACGTTCCTTTAAAGCAGGAATTACTTTTTAGCAGCCTTAGGACGCTTTGCACCGTACTTTGAACGTGACTGCATTCTTCCGTTAACACCCTGAGTATCGAGTGTACCACGGATGATGTGGTAACGAACACCGGGAAGGTCCTTAACACGACCGCCACGGATAAGTACAACGCTGTGCTCCTGCAAGTTGTGACCAACACCCGGGATATATGAAGTAACTTCAATACCGTTTGTAAGACGAACTCTGGCAATCTTACGAAGAGCTGAGTTAGGCTTCTTAGGTGTAGCTGTCTTAACTGCTGTACATACGCCTCTCTTCTGCGGAGAATTCTGATCTGTAACAACGTTCTTCTTAGAATTCAAGCCTTTGAGAAGTGCGGGAGCTGTTGACTTCTTTTCGATAGTCTGTCTTCCGTTTCTGACTAACTGATTAAAGGTAGGCAAATACTACATCTCCTTTCATAGATTTTTGATGATCTGCTTAATACGTTTCTGAGCGAAATCCGCTTGAACCCATATTAAAGCATTTTATATCATGCTCGGATATTCTATCACTATTGCATAGATATTGTCAAGCATTTTTGTAAAAATATTCTATTAATCTCCCGTAAAACCGATTTTTCTGTGTTTTGACAAGTGTTTTTTCCACTTAAAAGTGATTGTGCCGAAAAATCTGTATACAATTGTGTGAATTTGACATATTGATTGGAAAGCTGAAATGAGTTAAAATTTAACCAAATAGTAAACGGAGGTATATATAATGAAAAAAGTATTATCTGTTTTTCTTGCATTGGTTTTCGCAATGCAGCTCGGCATTTCTGCATTTGCAGGTTTCGAAGCTCCTCACCTTTCACGCGAAGAGTGGGATGCGCTTTACAATTCTCTCTGCGACGAAAATGAGCTCCCGATGCTCTGTGTAGGCTCAGATGAAACACAGGTGAGTCTTGTGTGGCACAGTGATAAGGAAGCAGCAAAACCCGAAGTACGTCTTGCAAAGAATTTCGCAATGGTTAACGCAGAAACCTTTGAGGGCATAACTACAGAAGCGGAAAATGATTATCAGCTCGTTTGCCGTGTAAACATTGACGATCTTGAAGAAAACACAACATATTACTATCAGTGGAATACAGGTGACGGATGGAGCTATCCCTGTAAGTACGAAACCAAATCCTTCACCTCTCACAAAGCACTCATCGTCGGCGATATACAGATCGGCGGACAGAGCGAGGACTCACAGATTCAGTCAGACGTCGGCTACAATTGGAACAACGTACTTGCTGAGGCACTCAATGAAAATCCTGATGTAAGCTATCTCGTATCACCCGGTGACAATACCTCAACAGGTAAAACTGCAGATGAATGGCAGACACTTCTTATGCCTGAAGCACTTCGTGGACTTCCGATGGCACTTGCAATCGGTAATCACGACAAGAAAGGTATGACATACAACTATTACACAAATATGCCTAACGAGTATTTCGGCAAGTATTTTGAAGGACTTGACCGTGACTTCTGGTTCCGTTACGGCGATGTCCTCTACCTCTTCTTCGATGCAACATCTGCTGATGCGCACGACCATATGGCAATGGCTAAGGAAGCAGTTGAACTCAACAAGGATGCAAAATGGCGTATCGGTGTTATGCATCAGGCTCTCTTTGGTCCGGGATACAGTGGACTTGATCCTGAAACACAGATACTTCTCAATGCTGTTTTTACACCTATTTTTGATACATATGACCTCGATCTCGTTCTTACGGGACACAGCCATCTTCAGGGTCGTTCACACTTTATGACAGAGAGTATGGTTGTCGGCAAGGCTGAAAGCGGCAAAACTTATACAAACCCCGACGGTATCATTTACCTTAATACCAATGCAGTCTGCGACCACGGCAGCTTCAGCGGAAGCATGCCGTACACCGCTTACGAATTCAGCGAAAATGATGTAACAACATATACAACGCTTGAATTTGAAGGCGACACAATGACAATCGAAACAAGACGTGGTGACAACAGTGAGCTTCTCGACAGCGTTACAATTGAGAAAACAGAGGGTCAGAAAGATGATATGCTTCTCAAGCGTTTCCAGCGATTCCTCTACAAGGTCGTTGAGCTTCTCGGACTCGTCTATATGAAGGTCGATGCCATCGTTGTTAAAATCAGAGGCGGACATTTTTAATTGAATCTTTATTAAAAGCTATCAGCAGGTATGTATTCATACCTGCTGATTTTTATTGCATACAGCAAAACAGACCGCTTCCGCGGTCTGTTTGTTTATACCTTAGAACATCTGACAACGATTCGTGCCACACCTCTGTATGTACAGGTGTAAAGAATAAGATCGTCACCGGTATCTTTAACCTTGTCGGACTCTGACGGTTTTAATGTTTCGATCGAAGTAACTGTATACATCTGTTGTTTACCGTTCATATCCGTAAATGCAATAGTATTTCCCTGTGTCAGTCTGCCGAGGTAACCGAAATGACTCCTGTAATTATGTGCCGCCACTACAAGATTATCAGTCTTAGTAGAGCCATAATAACGGCACGGAGCTATTTTCAGTCTGGCGTAATCACATTCCGCCATAACAGGAAGTTCAATACTCAGATCAGGGATTGAAATATATCCCACATATCCGTAGCCGTCAATTTCGACAATCTTCATTTCCTTGTCAAACGGGTCAGTTTCATCAGGCTGTCTCTGACTGATTTCGTCCTTGAGCATATTGACCGCCGACTGTGCCTGCTCACCCGCACGCTTACTTTCGTAGGTATTGTATATAAGCAGACCCGCAGCTGCAATCAACAGCACCAAGCCCAGTACAACAAAGGTTATGCCTACCTTTCTTTTCATTAAGACTACCTCTTATTCGCTTTCTTTGTTTCCTAAATTAAGTATAGCCCAGCCGATGCCGAAAAAGACAAGTCCGGCTATCGCAAAAACAGGTACCGGCCAGTTAAGCTGACCTGTATCAGCAAGATCATCGTCATCATCACCGTCACTGTCACCGGGTACAGAAGGTTTTGTTGTCGGTTCATCCGAATCATCAGGTTCTTCGTCCTCACCGTCATATCTGTTAATAATCGTAACAGTGTTTGATGATGTTTCATAACGTGCTGTATATCCGTCCGGTACGACCATCTCAATGACGTCCCATACATGATCCTTTGAAAGGTTATCCCAACGGTAATACCAGTTATTCTCTTCGTTGAGTTCTATCTTTTCAAACTCCTGAAAATCACGGAGTAAAACAACTGTTATACTTTCGGGGTGTGATCCGTCAGTTTCCCATTTTTTCTGAACACTTATATATTTTTCAGAAGTATCATCATCTGTTCCGCCGTTAATTTTCGGCGAAGCGTTGATATCGAAATTCCATTCCTTATTCACCGAATCGTATTCAGGTACGCTGACTATAAACGGTGCTGACAGGTTGTAACCGCTGTCATTGTCTGAAGGAACCACAAGATACAATCCGGATGCGAGATTGTCAAAAACAACAACACCGTTTGAATCTGTGCTTTTCTCTGTGTAATCAAGTTCATTTGCAGCAGCAAAATATGACAGATGTACGGGCAGGTACGAATCCTGAAGATCGTCCATTTCAAGGTTACATTCATCATATGGTGAGATCAGTTCAAATTTTACTGAATTACCGCTTTGATATGCCTTTGCAAAGAAATATATGCGGAAAGTTGCGCCCTGCAACGGAGCACCCGTCTGAGAATCCGTAACATTCAGAGTAATGCTTCCGTTGTTTACAGTGAGTGCGCACACAGACGGAGATGAAATGAAAACAAACATAGCTACCGTGATAATCAAAGCCATCACTTTAGTCAGTATTTTCATAGCCATCATCTCCTTCCTTTTTTGTCTTTCTTTTTGTCTTTCTTTTTCTTTTTATCTTTTACTTCATTTTCGGATTCATCTTCATCGTTTTTCTTTTCCTTGTGTTTGTTTTTTTCCTGTATCATGGTCTTTCTGTGCTTGTTTTCTTTCGAAGACTTAACCATAAGGAAAATAAGCAAAGCAAGAAGAATAGGAATAGCAACAATCGGTGTAACGATGAACGGGTCTATCTGATAAGCTTCCGTGAAAACATTTATCTTTTTCGCTTCTTCGATATTTTCTATTCTTTTACCTCTGACAAGCATACGGTGTGTGTTGATACCGTACGGTGTACAGGTAGTAAGGGTGCAGTAATCCTCACCGTCCACAACGTAAAGCTCGTTGATTTCACTCGGAAGAACCACACGTACCTGATCAACCTGATAAGTAAAAGTTCTGTCAAGGATAGTGATAGTAAAAATATCGCCGACAGAGAGCTTGTCAAGGTCAGTAAACAGCTTTGCTGACGGAAGACCGCGGTGAGCAGAAAGCACACTGTGAGTACTTTCACCACCTACAGGAAGGCTGGAGCCTTCAAGATGTCCTACAGCCGAGTTAAGAACCTTATCGCTCGTTCCGTGATAAATGGGAATCTGAACCTTGATCTTTTCTATGGTTACATAACCCATCATACCGTCACCGTTGACATCAAGTGTCGAGTAGTACAGATCATCCAGCTCTGAATATCCAAGAAACGGCATAGAAATACGTCGCAGCTTCTTGTTGTAATCATCCGCCTGCTCAAAGTATTTATCCATATCTTCCGGAGTAAGATCATTGATTAACGACTCATAGTTGATAATAGCCTGAGTCTGTCTTTTTTCATTCCAGAAGTTACTGACAGAAGGATAAAGAAGAACACACAGACCTATTATAAAGATGATAACCAGAATGATCGTAGAACCCAGACCACTTTTCTTCTTTTTCTTTTTTTTCTTTTTCTTTTTGTCTTTGGTTTCTTTATTTTCTTTCATAATATATCTCTTGATTCATTTAAAATTTTCAACGTCACAACCGAGATTCGGTAATAACGGTCAGAATTTTAAATTTATACTAACATTATATTTTGTGGGTAACCCCTACCGGCACGAGGCCGGCAGGGGATTTTTTATTGTTCAGCATCTGCTGAGGGAATCTTATGATTCTTCGGGAGTTTCAGAATCCTCTGATTCCTCTGAATCGTCAGATTCTTTATCCTTTCAAGCAAATGTAGCCATTCTCTTCTTTGAAATAAGGAATACTACTGCTGCAAGCATAAGAAGACCGCCTACTGTGTAGAAGATAACTGTACCGATGCCGCCTGTTTCAGGGAAGAGGCCGCCACTCTTATTTTCTACTTCGATTGTTGCGGGTTCTGCATCATTGATTTCGTACTCTGCTGTGAGAGCTTCGTCATCATATGTGCTTGTGATAACTACGTCAAGATCAGCAGCAAGCTTGTTATATCCTGCGGGAGCCTCAGACTCGTGGAGCTTGTAAGCGCCTTCGTCAAGACCAACGATGATAAACTTACCTGTGTCGTTTGTTGTGATAGTGTCGATATCACCGTCAACGTCTACCATATAAGTAGGAATCTTAACGCCGTCAACTTCTGTATCAGCAACCTGGCTGAACTTGATAGGTGTACCGTTCTTGAACTCTTCTGTAACCTTTGTCGGGTCAAGAAGCTGGAACTTAGCATTAGGAAGAACGATCTTGGTTTCGCCGTCCTTTGTGTACTTCAAAACATCCATTTCCCATGTGTATGTAGATGTCTTGTGCTTCTGTGTTTCCCACTCGTTCTTTTCGCCTACTGAAAGGTAAACTTCGTTGTCGTTACCGTTTTCTTCGCCGATTGTTGCATCCTCATTAAGAGTTGCTGAGTAGTAAACTGTGATTTCGTCATTCTGATCGAGTGTTTCGATGTAGCTGTCCTTGAAAATGATATCAAATGTGTGACCGTCTTCAGGATCAGTAACTACTGTGTAGTTAGCTGCGCCAACAACACCATTCTTGTCTTCTACACGTACAGAATCAGGATCAAATGTGAGACCCTCTTCCATTGTATCGTGCATGATGTAGTTAACAGCGCCAAGACCAACTCTGATTGTTGACTTGTAGTTAACAACCTGATCGATATCAGCGTCATTTACCTTGCCCCAACCTTCGTCATCATTGTTCTTTTCGCTATCTTCCTGAACTTCCTTGTCAATGTCAGGCATTTCATTCTTTTCAACTGCTGTGAGTTCGTTAGTTGCTCTTGTAAGAGCGCCCATTGAACCAAC
The DNA here is from genome assembly GCA_036309125.1 of Acutalibacteraceae bacterium. GTDB lineage: Bacteria > Bacillota > Clostridia > Oscillospirales > Acutalibacteraceae > CAG-488. The sequence goes on from JAXJUJ010000157.1 coordinate 9,363, forward strand.
AGTTGTGTCGATAGCGTAGTAACCGAGTTCAAGACCAGTGAACTCAACTGTTGCGCCACCGGCTGTCTGTGTAGCTGTTGCAGCGATTTTGTTATCTACTGCATAGTCAAGAGCTGCCTTTGCAAGGTCCTGAGTAACTTCTGTAACGTCTTTCTTGAGAACAACTGTTGTCTGACCGTCGTTTGTAACAACGTCAAAGTAATCAGTTGCAGGAGCTGCTGCGAAGAAATTTTCCCAACCAGCTTCGATTTTGTAGATACCCTTGTCACCTGCGTCGTTTGACGGTGTGAAATCGAGCATCTTGTAGACCTTGTAGTCTGCGCCGGAGATTGCGTTTGTGATTGTGATTTTGCCTGAATAATCTCCATCAACTGCGAGAGCCATTGTTCCCATAGAGAGAACGAGTGCCATTGCTACTAAAACTGCAAATAATTTTTTCATAATCTTACTTCCTTTCTATATTTTAATTTGCAATTTTTGTTCTTTCCGCCGCAATCGGTTTCGGCTTAGGGAAACAGTTTAAATCCGAGCCCGTTTTCAAGGGTGGATTTTACCTGTCCCCTCATTTAAACACCGTAAATCATAAAGACCTGCTGTGCTTCGCCTTATGTACCGAAATTGCTTTGATAATCCTCTTGTCCCTGAAACAGAGGATTTTGTTTTCGGTGGCTGAGGGGACAGTAAAGCTTTTGCTTTTCAAACCCGATACGTCCATAAAGCCGCGACAAGAACAGCTTTAAAGACGGGTTCGGATTTGTACTGTTTCCCTAGCCAGGAGGGTTTAACCCCTCCCTTTCCTTTTACGACGAATCGAACTATACAAAATCGGAAAAGCTACGAGAGCAAAACCGATTATTGCCGTGTTGTAAATACCCATACTGCCCGTTTCAGGAATAAGAGCACTTCCTGAGAAGTTTTCAATAGCTATAAGAGTTGTAACTGATTGTATTTTACCTGAAGGGTCAGTTTTGTAGAAATAGAAATAAACGGGACTTTCCAGAAGCTCATATCCCTCGGGAGCGACCAACTCAACAAATGCAAACAGGTTGCCCTGTGTGAGGAACTGATTTTCAATATTACATATACCTTGTTCATCTGTTTCGTAAGTGCCGATGTAGCTGAGCACTGTTCCGTCCTCAGCAATAATCGTACGACTGCTTACACCTGCAGGCAGCTGTGCACTATCATCACCCATCGGACCGAAAAGCATAAACTTTGCACCCGGAAGCGGCATATTTGTAAGACCGTCCTGCTTGATAAGCGTGATTTCATGGTTTGAACCCGAAGCACCACCGCTGTATTCATTAACGCGGAAGATTGCATCGACCAAATCCGAAACCTCAGCCTTACCGTCAACTACGATAGAGTTTCTGACTGAAACAAGACCACCTTCTGTAATAAGCGTCGTGTAGTCAATCCTGATATGAAGCTCATCAGGAACGACAAACGTCAGCTTGTTTGTAGCAGGGTCATAAGTGATTGTGTAGGTATATTTGCTTTGTGCTGAATTAAAGTCAATCCAATTCTTGTTTTCATCCTCATACTCGAGCTTGATTGATTCCCAATAAACAGAAAGGTTATCAGTCATGGTATCTTCAATCGTCAGAGTATCAGCACCTTCAAGAATATCCAATGCACCACGGTTGACCTCAATTCCGAACTTCAGCTTCGAATCTTCCTGCACAACAGCCTTATCAAGAAGTCCTGTTTCAAATTCAACAGATTCTTTTGCGGGTCCTGACGTATTATCACGATTCCAGGTAAGCTCAGCCGTGTTATCAAGCTGATATTTCGAATGATCGGTCGTTGCAAGATATTCGTCCTTGACCTTCAGCTGATATGTAAAGACGTATCGACCACCTGCATTGACCTGTTCATAGTATTCTCTGAAGTTTCTCGTGTTGCCGAGCCAGTCCCAACCGACGCCCGTATTAACTTCATAAAACTTCAGATCCTCTGCAGGTACATCGAGAGAGTTACCTGTCACACTGCCGTTATGCTTGTATTTTGCAAACCATACGTTTTTGTCCCACGGTGAATAGCAGGTTACCATAAGTGATCCCGGAACATATTCGAGCTTTTCATCAAATGTATCGTGGAAAATAACGTTATATATCTGATTATTGAGATATCCGTTGTTACCGTTTGAACCCGGTATGGAGTTATTGAAGGTAACGGTATAGTCAATCGTTCCGTCATCATTCACGTGACCCTTTTTAGTGATCATCGGAGAGTACTCGTACTGTGCACCGTCAACACCCTGAATCGCCTGCGTGAAGTTGAAATAAACTTCGTTCGAAAGGTTGTAACCCTCAAGAAGTACATCTTCGAGAGTTTTGTTGCCTGTCAGTTCACCGATCCATTCAGTACCTGTAGCCGAATCAAACGAAAGCTTATAAGTAATTTTAAGCGTTGCATCCTCCTTCAGAACCCATTTTGAGGATTCGAACGTTGCATCAGCAGTATTGAAAAGAATATTGAAGCTGTGCGATTGATTTCCGTCTGCGGGAGCAACAAGTATGTATGTATTTTCGACCGGTCCCCCCTGAACATACGGAGTGAAGGTTACGACCTGTCCGCTTTCCGTTGTTGCTGTTATAACAAGATCCTCAGGTAAATTTTCAACGTAGAGGTAACCTTCGGCATTGTTATAGCCCCAGAACGCTGCAAGGTCTGTCATATAGAAATGACCCCAGTCCTTAATCGCAGAAGAAACGTCTGCCTCGATTTCGAAGTAAACATACTCTCCGTCATTACCGCTTGCAGTTTTATTGACGTGCGGTACAAATCCGATAACATCTGCCGAGCCTTCCGTACCTTCAGGCTTGGTATTGATTATCGCTTCAACTCTGTTGGTGTGTGTAGCCGTTTCACCTTCATCGAGCGGTGGGAATGTTGTGTAGTAAATAATATCGAAAGCATATCCCGAAGGAAGCGGGAATTGCATTGAGGTTTTACCGTCAGTGTTGGTAATTGTGACCTCATCCCAGCTGAGATACGAGTCCGGAAGCTTATTGCCCCACTCGTCATAACGTTTTATAACAATCGGCTGGTCCGTGTAATAAGCAAGTCCTTCGCCCAGAGTATCGATAATAACTGTTCCATGGAGGTTTTCGGCTGTTTTCCTGATTCCGACGCCCCATTCAATAACGGGAATCGTATTACCCTGAGCATCTGTGAGAACTGCCATTTTACCGTTTTTTTCAATTTTACTAAATTCAACTCTTATCCAGTCTTCCGCCCAGACATAAATATCTCCGCCATCAGGGTTCTTAGCGTAAGCATCGATACCGTTCCACATATTAACGAAGTCATTTGAGAGCATATTTTCATAAGGAGTTGATTTGTATTTGATAAGGAAGCCCTCACCTGCTGAAAAATCAGGGAAACCTGACATGCTGAAGCCACTGTTTGCATGCTGATTCGGGTGGTCGCTGACTGTCGGCTGAGGAACAATCAGGTTTCCGTCGAGGTCAGTCACGACTATCGTATCCCTGAGTGCATAATGATTTTCCCATATCTGGTCATCAAGAACGAGATCCTTGACAAGTCCGTGTGTAGCATCAACCCTGATGGTATATTCAACCGTGTTGTCATCACTGTTAAATTCACCGTGAGTTTTTGTTACCTGAATACCCGCATTTCCGTCAACATCAAGGTTAATATTGATGTCATCGTTAAACTCAACCTTAGTTGAATCACCCGACTGTGTGGCATCAACAGTTGCGGTGAAATCAATGGTGAAGTCAACGTTTGCATATTGGTCAACGAAATTAACTCCGTATTCATCTTCGTAGAAACGTACCTGAAGCTGTCCGTTTTCGTCAACAAAATATTCACCAACATCTTTGATTGTGCCGTTTTCCGTCTTGGCTGAAATTTTATGCCAGCTGTCAAATCGGTCACAGTGAAGATTGGAAGGTATCTGATAGGTCAGGACACCGTTTGCATTGTGTCTGAACTGAACCCACTTGTTACCCGAATTGATTTCACTGAATTCAAGTGAAATAACGTAAGACTGTCCGATATAAACCGTAGAACCGTCAACAAGCTCGTTACCATTCAGATCTTTGAAGATAGCAGAAACAACTTCTCCTGTAAGGTCAGATATATAGGTGATATTCTGATTCGATGCAGCCATCATTATAAGAGGCTCACTGTCATACACCATCTGCGGAGATGCAGACTGACCATTTGATGTTGTTGCACGTCTGAGATTGTATGTAGAGTGAGTTGTATTGTTTGGAATATAATGAATAAGTTTGCCTTCAAGACTTGGCTTAAGGGTTGAAGCATCGGGCTTATCTGTGTCAGTCACAATTATATGTTCAGCAGCATAAAGCTCACTTGTTTTTCCGTAGCCGATAACCTTATCTGCATTGTTATAGACAACTGACTTTACAGCACCTTCCGAGTCACCTTCGATGACGATAAAAACTTTTTCCGTCTTGTAAACAACAACACCTGTTCGGTCTGCCTTGCCGTCAGAGTTTATATCGAAGAAGGCGATATCGCCTCTTGCACCGTCATAATTTTCAACTGATGAATAAATCAGCTTATTTTTCCATGCATTTCGCATTGTTTCAGCCGAGGCACTCTGCAACGAGTCGACTCCGTTAATATTTGCGTAATTAAGGCAGAACGAAACAAACATTGTATTCCATTCACCATAAGGATTGCCGTACCATTCACCGTAACGGGTGTAACACAATTTCTTCGCGTGTGCATCAAATTTGTAGTTGCGGTCACTTTCCGCATATCCTACCTGAGTGGATGCTACTGAAACGAGATTCTGTGCAACATCGTTCGTTATCTTTACATTTTCGATGGTTTTCAACCAGTCCTCAGACGTTTCCACATCAACTGTCCTGTCCGGGAAACACTCTGCACTGTGAGTATGTTCAGGCTTCAGGCATACAAGCTCACCGTCTGAATAACAGCTGCTGATATGAGTATGCTCCTGAAGGTCACACAAGGTATCACTTGTAACAGTAATACCGATGAGCTTAAGACACCAGAAAACGATAATTGCAACAAGTAGTGCAACAAGAGGAAAAGCGGCAATTATTTTCTTGTTTCTTGATCTGAACAGCTTATGATTTTTAAGATAGCTATTATCTATACCTGACAAGCTTACCGCCCCCCTTTCGTTTTATTTATCCGTTAAGCTTACTCTTCCTGTACTTCACCCGAAGCGTTCAGCTCCGGTGCTGTCTGTGTATCGATCTGACCTATTTCTTCAAACGGCCAGATTCTGAAGAAAATTTTACCAATAACCTGCTCGGAGCTTACAAGTCCGATAACCGAGCTTCGGCTGTCGATCGACGCGGATCGATGGTCGCCGAGAATGAAGTAGTGATTTTCTGAAACATACACAGGAAAATCAATATCACATTCACCCAAAGCACGATCGATAATATACGGCTCGTCGATCTTTTCATTATTGACGAAAACATAGCCCTCTTCATTGATGGTTATGCTGTCACCCGGAATGCCGATTACGCGCTTGATGAGAAATTTATTCTGATACGAGAAACAGCACAGCTGCCCTCTTTTAAGATTTGTTGTTTTAATAAGAACAACGATTTCACCGTCATTCAGTGTAGGCTCCATACTTGTTCCCTGAATCTGCAATACAGGCAAAAGAAGTGTCGCGATAAGCACGGCAACAGCCGCAACAACAATAAGTGAATACAGTGTGCTTTTAAGCACCTTTTTATACTTTTGCGAGTACTTCTCTCTCGAAATCTCCTTTTCGATCTGCACTACAGACGGAAGCTGAAGCTCTTTTTTCTTTTTTTTGAGTGCCATCTGCATTATCTTCCTTCATGAAGTGTATAAGAAATTCAAATCGTTTTGCTTCTGATTATTTTTTCTGATAATCTTTTCATCTTCTGAACTTTGAAAAGAATTTTGAAAGACCGGAAACCTTTTCTTCTGTCACCTTCGCTGCATTGGTATCGCTGTTAACATCACTTATCGTAGTTACCTTCTGCAGTGCCGCATCCAATTGGTTTGCCGTTTCATTAAGAAGCTGAGCACTTTTTTCTATACTGTTTTCTTTCTTTATTTTTTCAAGCTCTGTTTTGAGTCGCTCATTCTCTTTTGTTTCGATCAAAAGAAGTTCGAGCAGCTCCAAACGGCTTAACTTTTTAAGTTCTTTATCGGTCACTTAATCATCGTCCTTACTATACCTGAAACGCAATATATTTTAGTGAAATCAAAGCATAAATACTCATTTCATAGTATCACATCACAGAAATAATTTCAATAAATTTGAAATGTTTTTTGAAAATTTATTACACTTTCAGCGTAGTGTTTAATTCTAAGCAAACTCGGCATTATAAGGTGAGCAAAACGAACAATTTCACCATGCAAAAAGACACATCATTGACAAAAATCAATGATGTGTCCTGATTCGGTTATTTATTCAACTTTTCGATATCGTTTTTACGGATTTCGACACGTCTTACTTTACCGCTGATTGTCTTCGGGAGCTCTTCAACGAACTCAACCATTCTCGGATATTTATAAGGCGCTGTATGTGTTTTAACATATTCCTGGATTTCCTTTTTGAGTGCATCTGTGCCCTCAGTGCCCTTGACAAGAACGATTGTTGCCTTAACAATCTGACCTCTTACCTCGTCAGGTACAGGAGTGATTGCACACTCAAGAACATAAGGAAGCTCCATGATAACGCTTTCGATTTCGAACGGTCCGATACGGTAGCCTGATGATTTGATAACGTCATCAATACGTCCGACATACCAGAGATATCCGTCCTCGTCCATTGTTGCCGTGTCACCTGTGTGGTAGTAACCGTCGTACCAAACATCTGCTGTCTTTTCTTCGTCAAGATAATAGCCGATGAAGAGACCGCAGGGCACATTCTCCTTTGTACGGATACAGATTTCACCTGTGTCACCTGTCTTGCATTCGTTGCCGTCCGGATCAAGAACAACAACATCGTAAAGCGGACTCGGTCTGCCCATTGATCCGATCTTCGGCTTTGATCCGACGAAGTTTGCAATCGAAAGTGTTGTTTCTGTCTGACCGAAGCCTTCCATAATTGTAAGACCTGTAGCCTTCTTGAACTGATTGAAAACTTCAGGGTTGAGTGCTTCACCTGCTGTTGTAGCATACTCGATTGATGAAAGATCATACTTCGACAAATCCTCCTTGATGAAGAATCTGTACATTGTCGGCGGTGCGCAGAATGTTGTGATATGATACTTTGCAAACATCGGGAGGATGTCCTCTGAGTTGAACCTGTCAAAGTCATATGTGAAGACAGCTGCTTCACAAAGCCACTGACCGTAGAGCTTACCCCAGAGAGCTTTACCCCAGCCTGTATCTGAAATTGTGAAATGAAGTCCGTCAGGATTTACATTGTGCCAATGCTTTGCTGTCGGATAGTGACCAAGAGCATACTTATATGAATGAGTTGCGATACGCGGATAGCCTGTTGTACCTGATGTGAAGAGCATAAGCATAGGATCGCTACCGCAGGGAGTATTCTTTTTGCGGAAATAGTGGGTGCTGAAACGTTCCATTTCAACGTTGAAATCGTTCCAGCCTTCCTTGCTGCCGCCAACGAGAATTTTGAGCATATCAGGGAATTCTGCAGCTGCTTTTTCTGCCTCAGCTGAAACATCACCGTCAGCAGTACAAACAATAGCCTTTACCTTGGCTGCCTTGTATCTGTAAGAGAAATCGTGCTCAACGAGCTGATTTGTAGCAGGGATTGCGATTGCACCGATCTTATGAAGAGCAAGCATACAGAACCAGAACTGATAATGACGCTTGAGAACAAGCATAACCGTATCACCCTTCTTGATACCGAGTGATTCGAAATAGTTAGCTGTTTTTGCAGAATATTTCTTCATATCGCTGAATGTGAATTTTCTGTCCGACTTATCGTTGCCGACCCACATCATTGCGAGCTTATCGGGAGTCTTCGCTGCGATTGCATCAACACAGTCAAAAGCGAAGTTGAATTTATCTTCATTCTTAAAGCTGATGCCATTGAATACACCTTTTGCGTCATAGGTTGACTCAATGAAATTGTCAGCAACAGTTGCAACTGAAGCTTCTTTTTCTTCAATCTTTTCAACAACATAAGGAACTTCCGGATACTCCTCACTTACGTGACCGTCCTGAGGATTGAGAACAACAGCATGGAATTCGCATCCGCCCTCGCTGACAGCGATCATACCGTGAGGAATAAGACTGTTGTAGAAGATTGAGTCGCCCTCGTGAAGAATGTCCACATGGTTGCCGACCTGAACCTTGAGTGAGCCTTTGACGATAACGTCAAATTCCTGACCCTTATGTGAGTTGAGCTTCATAGGTGCATCCTGTTCCTCAGGAAGATACGGGAACTTAACAAGGAAAGGCTCAGCGAGCTTATCCTTGAATTTGGGTGCAAGATTGTTATATTCAACGCCGTGCTGCTTGAGAATTTTAAGACCCTCGCCCTTTCTTGTGATAGCGAAAGAGCTCAAGGTTGTGCTTGTTCCTTCAAGGATGTCAACAACCTCAACGCCGCAAGCCTTTGCACACTTATAGATAAAAGTAAAGCTGAAGTCTGTTTCACCGTTTTCAAGAATCATATAATCTTCAGTTGATACACCTGTGAGCTTAGCAAGCTCTTCCTGTGTATAACCTTTTGCTTCTCGCAGGCCCTTGATTCTGCCTGCGACCTCTTTCAAACTGTAATCCATTTTGTTGTCTCCTTTCAATTCAGACTACGATTGATAATCGATTACAAATTCGAATAAAACAAAAAAACCCGTCTCAAAGTCAACCCTTGAGACGAGCTATAAAACCCGCGGTACCACTCAAATTACGGAAATGTCCGTCACTTTTCGAGCTCTTACAAGCCCTTTGCTTTTACGCAGCATTACGGAAGGAGTCTACTCAGCATTGCTTTCGGTCCTCCGACTCGGAAGGGATAGGTCTCTGGAAAAATCCGCTTGCTGTCTTGCACCACCCGACAACTCTCTGTGTTGTTTCAAATTCCGACCGTCTTCGTCACAGTCTTTTTTGTGATATTCAAATTTGAACATAGTTTAGCACCACACAATGCAAAAGTCAAGTACTTTTTTAAATAATTTTTGCTCAGTAAAAAGACACATCATCCCGCAAAACGAAATGATGTGTCTTGGTTTTTTCTTGAAATTACAGCACTGCCCCGTTATTTTTGAGTTTATGCTGAAGTAACGCAACATCGACGGAGTGAACATCGGTGTTAGTCTTACAAGCAATCGCAGTAGCCATACCTGCCGCTTCGCCGAGACAGCAGCAAATCGGCATTATTCTGACCGATGCCTGTGCCTCGTGTGTTGCCGAAATACAACGACCCGCCACAAGAAGATTATCGTATTCTTTCGGCAAAAGTGAACGGTACGGTATAGTGTAATACTCACCCTCAGCAAAATATCTGTGACTTGTACCTGTGCCCGTGGGACTGTGAATATCAATGTCATAATTACCGAGAGCTATCGAATCCTCGAACCTTGTGCAATTAATAAGCTCATCACCCGTAAGGATATGAACACCCCTGAGCTTTCTGCTCTCCCTGACACCGATATTGATTGCAACCGAAATCAATGCACTTTCGTGAAATGCATCTGAATTTTCTTTTAAAAAGCTGATAAGCTCGTGAATCTGCTTTCTTGCTATAACCTCAGCCTTGCTTACATCAAAAGGATTGGTCGGATCAAGCATTACAACACGGGTTGAATTGAAATGCAGCACATCCTCCCCTACGCCAAAGAAAACAAGTATATTTTCACGCGGATTTTTGATTTCGCCTCTCGCCTGTTTCTCTTTATAGAGTTGCTGAAGTCCAGGTCTTTCCTCAGTAAACAAATCGAGGTCAACGCCACTCATTCTGAAGCAGGTTGTCATCGGCTGACAAAGGTTGTCACTTTCACGGCCAAGCTGATAGTCGCAGCCTGCAAGATAAAACAAATCTCCGTCACCCGTAGCATCAATGAAGAAATCGGCTTCAACTGTTATTTTCTGCGCTTTTGCAGTAATGTCAACGGACGACACTTTCCTGTTTTCGGTTTTCACATCATAAACAACAGCGTGAAAAAGGACATCCACATCAGCCTCGGCTGTCATATCGTCAAGAACTATTTTCAGATATTCAGAATTAAACTCGTGATCCTTGCAATCATCGACGTATTCGTCGTGACGTTCCTTTATTTCCTTTAAAATACCCTGCGAAAGATATTTTTTATCATTATCCACCTTTGTCCAATATGGCATAAACGGATAAACGAGATTATTTGCAATCGCACCGCCAAGACAGCCCGATTTTTCAACAAGAAGAACTTTAATCCCCTCACGCGCAGCGCTTATCGCTGCCGCAACACCGCTCAGACCGCCACCTGCAACAACAAGATCGTATTTCATATCAACACCCCATACATTCAGGATTTAACGCAAATAATTATAACACCCTGACCTGGCAAAAAGCAAGACACACCATCAAGGAAAACTCTAAAATGATGTGTCTAAGTTTTTTTAAATTATTAATTTTGTGTGAGCTTCATTTTACAAAAGTAAAACGAAACCGAAAAAGCTCAAAAAGCCTTATTTATCAAGACTTATTTGCTTGCTTCTTCAACTGCAACTGCGCAAGCAACTGTCATACCAACCATCGGGTTGTTACCTGCACCGATGAGACCCATCATCTCTACGTGTGCGGGAACTGATGAAGAACCTGCGAACTGTGCGTCTGAGTGCATACGACCCATTGTATCCGTCATACCGTATGAAGCAGGACCTGCTGCCATATTATCCGGATGAAGTGTACGGCCTGTACCGCCACCTGATGCAACTGAGAAGTAGTTAACACCGTTCTCAACACACCACTTCTTGTATGTGCCTGCAACAGGATGCTGGAAGCGAGTCGGGTTTGTTGAGTTACCTGTGATTGAAACACCAACGTTTTCAAGCTTCATGATAGCAACGCCTTCGGGAACGTTATCTGCACCGTAGCATCTGACGTCAGCTCTCGGGCCGTTTGAGTATGCCTTCTCTTCAACAACCTTAACTGTTTCTGAGTAAGGATCGAACTCTGTCTTGCAGTATGTGAAGCCGTTGATTCTTGAAATGATCATAGCTGCGTCCTTACCAAGACCGTTGAGGATAACGCGGAGAGGCTTTGTTCTAACCTTGTTAGCGTTAAGAGCGATTTTGATAGCGCCTTCAGCAGCAGCGAATGATTCGTGACCAGCGAGGAAGCAGAAGCACTCTGTTTCGTCTGAAAGAAGCATCTTACCAAGGTTACCGTGACCGAGACCAACCTTTCTGTTGTCAGCAACTGAACCCTTGATGCAGAATGCCTGGAGACCGATACCGATAGCTGCAGCAGCGTCAGCAGCCTTTGTGCAACCCATCTTGATTGCGATAGCGCAACCTACTGTGTAAGCCCATACTGCGTTTTCGAAGCAGATCGGCTGTGTTTCTCTTACGATCTTGTCGCAATCGATACCCTTTGCAAGAGTGATTTCCTTACATTCTTCAACTGAAGAAATACCGTATTCAGCAAGAACAGCATTGATATTATCAATACGTCTTTCGTAGCTTTCAAATAATGCCATTGTAATTTACCTCCTCTTACTTATTCTTTTCTCGGGTCGATATACTTAGCAGCATCTGCGAATCTGCCGTAAGTACCGATTGACTTTTCGTATGCATCGTTAGGTGTGTCGCCCTTCTTGATGAAGTCTGTCATCTTGCCGAGTGAAACGAACTCGTAACCGATAACCTGATTGTCTTCGTCAAGAGCCATACGTGTAACGTAACCCTCAGCCATTTCGAGGTAACGAACACCCTTAACCTTTGTACCGTACATTGTACCAACCTGTGAACGGAGGCCCTTACCAAGGTCTTCAAGACCTGCGCCTACTGAAAGACCGTCATCTGAGAATGCAGACTGTGAACGGCCGTAAACGATCTGAAGGAAGAGCTCACGCATAGCAGTGTTGATAGCGTCACAAACGAGGTCTGTGTTGAGAGCCTCGAGGAGAGTCTTGCCTGGGAGGATTTCAGATGCCATAGCAGCTGAGTGAGTCATACCTGAGCAACCGATTGTCTCAACGAGTGCCTCTTCGATAATACCTTCTTTAACGTTAAGTGAGAGCTTACAAGCGCCCTGCTGAGGTGCACACCAGCCCACACCGTGTGTGAAAGCGGAAATATCCTTAACATCATAAGCCTTAACCCATTTGCCCTCTTCAGGGATAGGAGCGGGACCATGATTCGGGCCCTTGGCTACACAGCACATTTCCTCTACTTCACGTGAATAGTTGATCATGTTGTAAATCTCCTTTCGGTTTATATAGGCTTGGTTCTGCAACCTTACCTCTATATACGTCTTTTTAGGCTTTCGCCATTCCCAATTATTATATCAATATGTGAAAGATTTATCAAGACCTATTTGTAAATATTTTCAAAAAACGAGTTGATTTTTAGGTTATTATGCCCTCAAAACAGAAAAGAGATGCCGCTAAGCACCTCTTTTATAATTATTATTTTGTATTATCTTCAGAAGTTTTTGCTTCCTCGTCTGTCATCTCAAACAAAATTCCTCTCTGCTTGAGTATGTCATTAGGACCTTCCTTTTCCCAAGCCCACAAACAATCCTGCTTGAGCTGTCCGTTTTCGTCGAATACAAACTGGATTCTGTATCCGAGGCATTCATAGCTCCATGCACCAGCATCCTCAGAGTCAATGTAGCTTACCGTGTACTGTGACTCAGAGTAAGCAAACAAAGGACCAATTCCCTGAGCTGCGAGAGTATGGTCAACTGTATACATCACTGTCCAGAGAGTTGCAAGTGACAAAACGGTAATGACAAAAACTCTGATAAAAACACCAAAGCGTTTCTTATTCTTAGCTTTTTTAGCTTTCTTAACCTCAGGGTCAACAACCTTTTTTGCCTTTTTAGGTTTCTGAGGCTGAGCAGGCATCTGCTGAGGAACAGGAGCAGGAGCCGGCTGCTGATAAGAAGCCTGTGCGGGTGCAACAAACTCATTATTCATCATTACAGGCTGCTCGGGTACTTCGTAAGCCGGTGTTGCAGGAGCTGATGCCATTTCATACTCCTCTGCCACGCCAAAGCGTTCATTCTGTACAAAACCGCTTTCTGTTGACTCTATATTTTCAAAATTAATTTTAACTTTATTTTCTGTGGAATCACCGCCGATGAATTCGCCGTTTCCGTCAAAGTTCTTTAAATCGTCCATGGTTTACCTCCAAAGCATTTATAGATAGATTGTATACCATCAGAAAAATTAAATCAAGTGGTAAATAAAATATTTTTCTGACATACGACAAAAATTGTTCAGAGGCATCACCATTACGGAAGATGCCTCTGTTTTTATTATGAATTACTGTCTTTTGATTGAGTAAATCGACCACTGCTCATTACCATCAATCATTTTAAGTTCTGCAGTTATTGTGTAAGTTCCAATAAGTGTAGCACTTCCGTCTATCTTTGTATGACCGATAGGTGCAGAATAGTACTCACCTGTCACCTCGTACTTACCGTTCACAACCTTATATGAAGTGAGCGTAGAAATATAATTTACAGTTTCAGACGTATTGAGTGACTTTCTGTAAATATTTCCGTTGTATACATATGACTTAGTTGAGTTGTAGTCTGATTTGTAGTCTATGTTCAGAACATTTTCACATATCCATTCAACGCTCGGCGCACTCATAACTCTGTAGTTAGTACCGAATCTGTTCAACGGGTCAGAATTTGTCGGATTTCTCACGATATCACTGTAGAAGTAATCGTAACCCCACGATGCAACCTCGTCTGTAATCATATACTCAACAGCGTATGAAGTAGTAGCTGATGCGGAATCGTACTCAGTAAAGTTGAGTGCAAGAAGGATATCTGCCAAATTATTGAAATCACTCTCAGTCGCCTCAATTTCAGGCTTCTGATTCTGCACTGAAGGCTGTCCGTTGATAGGAGTAGACTGGCTGCCTGTCTTTTCGATACTGTAAATAGTCCAGTACTGCTCACCGTCAATCTCCTGAAGATCTGCAGTAACCTTGAGACCGTAGTCTTCCTTTGAACGGCCTGTTGCTATAGAATCTGTGTATACGTCAACGGTTACTTCATACTTATTTGCAACAATCTCATTACCCGATATTTCATATACAGTCGTGCAGCCATCTCCGGATGCAGGATCTTTTACGTAGCAGTAATCACCCTGTACAAAAGCGTTATCAGATCTGAAGCTTTCGTTAAAGCTGATATGGTAGATGTTTTCGCAAATCCACTTAATGTTTTCAAGCGGTAATTTTGCATATAGTACTGGTTCATAACTAACGTTTTCATCGTATTTTACTTCAGTGTTAAAGAAGTATTCATATCCCTTACCCTCGTTTCCGTAAATTACGGAATCCACAACAGCTTCAGTAGTTGCTGTTCTGTAATCAAACTCAGGACTGTAGTCAGACCAATAGCCGATTGTAGCATTCAGCATTTCCTCAAGCTCGTTGAAATCACTCTGTGTCGCTACCAGCATATCCGGAGTCTGAGGAGCTTCGTCAGGCTCATTATCTGAAGGAATATCTGTATACGTATCCTCTTCGTCAACAGGCTCACCTCTGAGGTTTACACTTCCGAGTGCTTCGGGGTCTTCATTATCAACCTCTACCTCAAGAACAATCGTAATTACTTCACCAGTTTCATCAGAATATCCACTCTGCGTCGGATCATTTTTCACACCCTGTAAGGTAATACGGTAACTGCCGTCCTCAAGGTTGAGCTTATAATACTTATCGTTTGTTATCTCTTCGACAACAGGTGTACTTTCTCTGAATGTGACCACATCGCTCAAAGCTCCGCTGAGGAGATATCTTTCAACCGTTATCTCATATGTATCTACAGGGAACTTCTCTTCGTCATATACAGCGAGTATTGTTTCGCCCTTGATTTTCGGGAATTCATCAATATACTCAGTAGCAGCCTTTTCCACTTCACTCTTATCAACAAAACCTATTATGCCGATAGTAGTGATACCTGCAAGAATCGCAATTACAAGTGCAATTACAATTATTTTCACTGCAAGATTACCGTTTTTACGAGGTGGTTCACCTGATACATTACTGCCACTGCTCTTCGGGACTACGGGATCAGGCTGAGTGTTCACAGCACCGTAAGCTGCACTGCCTGATGTACTGCCGTAAAATCCTGAATTTGCAGAGCCATAAGGTGAATAACTGCTTATATCCTGCATACCGTCATCTGCTGCACCGTCAACTGCATTTGTCTGCATTGAGGCACTGCCCATTGAGGGATTACTCTGCCAGTATTCCTTCGGTGGGGCTTTCTTTACTTTCTGCTCCGTTTTATTGGGAGGTGTACCTGTCACCCATTCCTTTTTCTGCTCCTGCGGTGCTACCGGTGTTCCGCACTCAGCGCAGAATTTCGTATCATCAGGCATCTGTTTTCCACAGTTTTTACAAAACATTTTATTTTCTCACCTTTCAGTTAACATTTAACCAGTTTGGCTACACATTCGACTGTTGTTTCACTGTCCCAACGGATATGTGTCACATTTTCATCCCCGTCATAAAAGACGGGGAATTTGAAATTAATACACTTTAATAGTCTGCCGTTGGGTTGCTCTTCTTTGAATATCTCAACACTCTCAATGAAGGTATTGAGAAACTTCTTTTTCTCAGCATCAGTAAACTCTTTGTACATTGTACCATAATAATGCAGAAAAAGATAGAC
>JAXJUJ010000158.1:0-23670 GCA_036309125.1 Acutalibacteraceae bacterium
GATGCTATCTGCCCCTACGACTTTACTCGAATTTATTTTGTAGGGGACGGGTCGCCCGTCCCGTCAGAATTTGTACAAAATCCGCGGGAGGCGAAACGCCTCCCCTACATACACGACTTAAATCGGCTATTATATTTCAGCGTCGCAGACCCTCAACTATTCAATATTATCTCTTATCTATTATCTGCAAAGGTGAAAACCTTTGCCCGCCAAACCCCAATTTATCGGGATGATTGAAATAACAACCGTAGGGTCGATTCACGAATCTACCGTTAAAACAGTACAATTTCAATTTACATTGCATGGGACGCGTCGCTGTCAGAATCTGCCCAAAACCAGACATATTTATAAAATAGTAAAAATAACCAAAAAAATACTTTATTTCTTGACTTGCATTCTTGATTTTAATGTGATAGCATATTACTAAGTATAGGTGTCACTGTAACTTTTTCTATACAAAATTTTAATGAGGTGATAAAAATGAAGTCTATCAAACGCTTTGCAAAGAAGTCTTTAAGCCTGATTCTTTGCCTTGCTATGGTAATGACTACGGTGATCTTTTTTGACATCGGTATCACAAAACCCGAAGCAGCGGTGAGCCAGACTAATTCTACGGAGCACTCGGACGTTTTGTTCTATGTTCCGGAGACTGTCTATCTGCGTCCTCACTCGCAGTCCTGGCTTAAAAACACAACCTCAACATTCCATTTCTTTGTTGAAAACGATGTTGTAAACGGAAATGACCTGAAAACCACTCCTACGGTCAATCAGGCTATTCCGACTATAGGTAATGTTTATTTCCAGTATCCTAACGCTAAGGACGGCTCTGTTCAGCTTTACTACCGTTGGTTGAATTCTTCACTGTCTTCAACTCTCAACGGTAACGGAGTCTACATCGGCTCTACCAGCGTCGGTGTTAACCAGAACGTTGTGCTCAGCAAGGCAACAGGAGCAAACTATTACCATACCACTATCACAGCGGCAAACTCAAAGAGCCCTGACCTTGCAGCAGGAGACACAGGCTGCTACCTTGAGTGGACTGTCAAGTATCACGACACGCTTGATAATCTTGATAAAACAATAACAGCATATACATATGTATATAAGCCGAACGTTGTGCCACTTTCAACATCAGGCCGTATTCTTAACAATACAGGTACAGACTCTTTCTGTCAGGCTATTTCGTGGATTACAGGCGTCCACACTGTCAGTGCAGCAACTGAAAAGCAGAGATATGCTAAGTATTCAACCTCATCAACAGGTACAGGTGCGTTCATGCCCTTCCAGACAAGTGCACCCCTGCAGCCTATCAACGATAACGGCTCAGGTGCTGTCGGTGTTAAATTCCCACAGCCGACAGACTCAACGTTTGATTCAGGTGTGATGATGAACTCTTACTTCGCATCAACAACCACAAGCTTTGCTTACTTCAAGGCAGGTCAGGCTAACTCTACCTTCAACAACTACGGTGTAGGTGCTTATCATAACGATAGTCAGAAAGTCCCGGCAGTAAATGCTGATGGTACTGTTTCAGTTACCGACTCTACTACATACAACATTGCAGCCCATGTTTATGAAACCACAGATAACGGTGGCGGTGTTTCAATAAAAGACCACAGTGTTTACCTCGCTATCAACAACAACGGTTCTGCAGGTATTTACATCGATACATCAAGATACTCTAACCTCAACCAGGTTCCTAACCTCGGCATCGGTCTTATGATGACGGACTCTGAAAACGCAACAGGCGGTGCGTGGTATGTTGCCGACTATACAGGCAAATCTCAGAGCGGTGGCAACATCAGGTCTGCAGAGTCAAGAGACAGCTATTTCGGCACTGATGGCTGGAATCTCTGGTCCGACAGAGGTAGTTTTATCGCTCACCAGGCTGAAGCAACAAAAACCGGTAACTTTACCGAAAGAGCTAACTGGTGTGAGCTTAAGTATGCAGGTACCTTCCCGAAGGCTATTGCATCAACCTCACAGGGCGGTGCCTACACCTATAAGGTAAAGATGGGTGCAGCTACTGACGACGATGGTGACGGTGCATCAGTCACAATGATCATGCAGCTTCAGGCTACTCAGTACAACAAGGCTAACCTTCGTAATGCGGTTGCAAACGCACAGAAGGAGTTTGCTCTCCTCGGTATCTCTGACAATAGCTATAACAGCCATTATTATAAGAATGAAGGCGCATACACAACTTTCATAAATGCATATAAGACAGCGAGCCAGGCACTTCTCACAGTTAACGGTTCTATCACCAATCCCGATACACTCGCAACAAACCTCAACAATGCTCTTTCTACTCTTAAGGCAGATACAAAATGCCGTAAGACAGGTAAGGCTACTCAGTACAACGCAGGTGTTATCCGTAACGAAGACGGTTCTTTAAGAATTGTCAGACTTCCGGATTCACAGAACTTTGAGCAGACATACTACCTCAGAGATCAGGTTTCTTTCTCAGCAGAGTCATATTCAGGCTGTCACTTCCTTGCTATGTATAAGCTTGAAAGCACAACGAATTTCGATGCTCTCGTTAATGAAGCGTACGATGTAGTAAAGTCTACGACTCCTCCTTCAACTGACGGCAACAACCGTCAGAATATCAGAATCAAGCAGAATACTGATATGACGACAGTATTTGAGCAGCTCGGAACGGTTTCAACCTCAACAGCGATTGCAACATTCGCAAGCAACTCACAGGTAACTTATCCCTATGCTTACGATACAGATATTTCATACATCTATTTCTATGAAATCGATAACGGTGAAGTCCTCTTTGGCAACGAGTTCGATTTTGATGCTTTCCGTTGGGTAGGCACAAACCAGAGTACAGCAGACATTGATCATGTACAGAACACTGTTACACTCAACACTACTGAATCTGCAACCGACGCTTACACAACAGCATACAATAATACCCAGAAGGGATATATGACTCTTGTACCGGGCAGAACATATGAGTTCTCATGTTCGGTCAAGAATAACTCTTCAGTGGAAGTAAGACCTAATATGTTCTTCTTCACTTTTGATGCGGCTCCCACCTCAACGACTTCTGTCGGCTTGGGTACATCAGGCACAGATTTCACAAGTGTGTCAACTACCCTTGCAGCAAACGGCACAGGCACAATCAAGGGAACTTTAAGAGTTCCTGCAGGCAGACCGTATGCTACACTCCGTGTTGGTACATATACACCGAGCGTTTCAATCACATACTCTGATATCGTCGTAAGAGATATTACTGTATACACCACAACTCATCAGACAAACAACGTTACAATGCCCGATCCGTTACATAAGGACGGCGCTCCTAATGCAAGCGTAACAGACTTCCCCGTACTCACCCGTCCGGGCTATCAGCTCGCAGGCTGGTCAACAGTACGTGAAGCAAACGGTAACGGAGCAGCAGCAAATATCGTAACAACTACAACTGTTCCTGAAAACGGCAACAGAACACTCTACCCCGTATGGCAGACTAATGTTATCTACGATCTTGACGGAGGTATTTACAGAAAGTCTTCAGACTCATCACAGACGAGCTATCAGGTAGAGGGCAGATGGAATCTCAATGTCGGCACATCAGTTCCTGTTTCAAACCGAATCACACAGGGTCAGACAAACTGGAACAGTGCAGATGTAAGCTACACTTATGTTCCGTATAAACCCGGATATAATTTCAAGGGCTGGAAAGCAGAATCAGTTGACTCGTCAGTAAACGGTAAGGTATATTGGCCGACTGATGTAGTGGTAGCAAATGCAAATGTTGAGTTCACAGCAGTCTGGGAACAGGCAACAGCAGTAACATTCAACGAGTCAAAGAATATGGCACAGGGTTATGTTACATCGTCGCAGAACAATATGAAGTTTGCGTTCT
Organism: Acutalibacteraceae bacterium; assembly: GCA_036309125.1. Taxonomy (GTDB): domain Bacteria; phylum Bacillota; class Clostridia; order Oscillospirales; family Acutalibacteraceae; genus CAG-488. The sequence goes on from JAXJUJ010000158.1 coordinate 3,878, forward strand.
ATCCCGGACAGGTTCACTTCTTCTCGTACACAGCACCGAGAGCACAGTATGCATCAGCATACACAAGCAATAACCGAGGCACAGACCTTGAAATGCAGGCATTCGACGGTTCACTCAACTTCGTTATGGAAAACGATAACCACGAGTTCGATTACGGCATCTCAGGTATCAATGATGCAGACCCGGTAATCACATTGAACCTCGAAGGCGGAAAGACGTACTATGCAGGTATCACAATGCACTCGATCACAGGCTATACACCTGAAGGTACAGACTTCACAATTCAGGAGCATACAGTTAAGTATACACTCCTCCCGAACGGCGGTATAATCAATGGTTCAACAGTTCCGCAGACCGTAATAGGTTACTCAAATATCGATACAGTCCTTCCGACAAACGGTGAAAAGCACGGTTACGATTTCGCAGGCTGGTTGTCAGAAGAAACACCTGCAAAGAACTATGAAACGGGCAAGAATGTCCCCGGTGCAGATAACTACACAAGACTTAACGGCTACACAGAATCACTCGTAAAAGACGTATATCTCGCAGCTCAGTGGTCACCGAAGCCGTTCAGCATAATCTATGATAAGAACATCCCCGCAGGAGCAACACCGACAGATGCATCACCGATGCCTGCAACAGGTACACTCAGATATGCAACAGACGGTGTAATCTCAGAAATCGTACCTTCAATGGAAGGCTACACATTCAAGGGATGGGCAACAACAGCTGAAAAAGCAGAGGGCGAAAAGCTCTATCAGAAGGGCGAAGCAATCCCGGCATCAACAGCAACAGCACTCTTTGATGCAAATAACGGTAGTGCAGTAACGCTCTATGCAAGATGGGCACCGAACCTTATCATCGTAAGATTCAAACCCGGCGCAGGTACAGGTGAAGAATTCACACAGAACTTCTGGTACGATCAGGAGCAGAAGATCGATACACAGAACTTCGATCCCGAAAAGTATAGCGTAGGTTTCTATGAAGTAGGCACAACAGAAGCAATCGAAACACTCAAGGCAGACCTTGAATTCGATGGCTGGCAGGATGTCGAAACAGGTACACCGAACTATACATATGCAAACGGCGCAATTATCAAAAACCCCAACGGTGTAACAGGTATCAGCGATACACAGGGCGTTGAAACAATCCTCTACGCAAAGTGGAAGGGCGGCGTTTCAACAGTCACAACACCCGTATGGGTAAGCACAGGCGATACACACGTTCTTGCAGGTTGGTCAGTGAACAGCGATGCAAGCACAATCGACTATGCAGTAGGTGAAGCATTCGCACCTAAGGGTGATATGAAGCTCTATGCAGTATGGTATCCCGTAGATACAGCTGAAGACGTTATCGTAGATTTCAAACAGTACGATAAGAATGAATCGGTAGTAACAGGTATCGAAATCGCAGCAGACGGAACATATACCGAGATCAAGAGTATGTCAGAGTATCCTGTATATGAAAATACAGCATACAAGGCAGCAGTACAGAGATATGAAAATGCAAGAGAAGCTCTGAAGAAGAATGCAACAGCAGAAAACAACAGAGAATATTATGCAGCGATCAAGGATGTCGAAAGTTATGCAACAAATCCCCCGGTAACAAAGGCTCCGATCACAGCATATCTCACACAGTTCGAAATCAAGTATGCAGAAGGCGTAGAAGGAAAGATTCCTGCAGGTCAGTATTCACTGACAGATATGAACCTCAACCACTATGCAACAACTGATCTTGATAACGCACTCGAAGCACTCAACGAAGCAAAAGCAGTCGAAAATATGCTCAACCAGTCAGTTGTCAACAGAAGTGTTGTAACAATGGCAAATGCATATGCAAATCCGCAGGATGTCAAGACAAGCACACCGGTATATACAGTATATGATACACCGGAGTCAATGAAGGAAAGCGGACTCATCGCAGAAACAGAAGGCATCACATCAGTGAACTATGTATACACAGGAAAGGGTAACTACACTTACTACTGCTATACAAACTCAAAGACACCGACAATGCTTCTCACAGTTGATGAGGATAAGACTCAGGACGGCAGATACTGCTACCCGACAACAGCAACATCAGGCGATGTAGTGTCAACAAACGGTGCAACATCACCGATGCCTGAACTCAGAACAGCATCAGATAACAAGGCTGCAAATGCATACAACAAGTACCTTGCAAAGAATATGGGTACAGCAAACGGACGAGATGCAGCATATTATCAGACAAAAGCAGTTGTAGAGCTCAATCCTGACTTCACAGCAGCAGGAGATAAGGCAACAGTCGCATATACAATCACTGCACGAGACGATGCATATGCACCCACAGCAGCAGAGATCAACTATGCAGACTCAGCAAAGCTCACATCAGGTGCAGAAAAGGGTAATGTCAAGGATATCCCACAGGGTGAAGATACAAAGGTATTGCTTAAAGACGAAAATGGTAACGTTCTTAAAGACGAGAATGGTAACGACAAGTACGAAATTGTAACCCCAGAAAACACAATCACAATCATCATTGACTACCACGAAGGCAAAGGCTTTGACGTAACAGGCCAGCAGGCAGGCGATGATGAATGGCTCAAGCAGTACCACCTTGCAAGAAGCTCAGGCGGCGCAAGCAACTGGGAGCTTCCTGTATCAGGCGACAGCGTATACACAGTATATGACAACACATACGGCGCAACAGACTACGGCTCATTCACATACACCTTCAACGTAGGTGCAGAAAATGATATTGCACACTGCGTACTCGCATCAGCAGATGTAAATGACGTAATCGCAACAGTCAAGGACAACTACGAAGCAATGAAGGCAGTAGCATTCGACGGAGCACAGGAAATCTGGCAATGGGATTATGACAAGAATGACGGAAACCTGTTCAAGTATATGTGTACACATGCAGCAGGAACAGGACTTGGCTTCAAGACATGGTCAAACACAAACTGGAGCTTCAACTACTATCCCGCAAGCGGAGCATATACATATGTGCATCTCGTAGACAGATGGGGTAACACAGTAGATAAGGTTATCCAGGTGCCGAACCTTGACGGATCAGCAGTACAGCTTCATACGAATGCAGCAGGAACAGTTGAAGCTATCGAAGTAGGCGGAAGCGGAATTGACACAATGAGCTTCTCAGCACAGAGCTTCGAAATCATCACAGATGATAACTCAACATTTGACGGCGAAACATACACAACAACAGGTAACACAGTCACAGTATACACAGGCGAAGCAAACAAGAAGTATACACTTGAAGCAAATGACGTTGCGACAAACAATACAAAGGAAAACGTAACGACGGATGCAAACGGTTACCTTACAATCGTAGTAGAAGACAAGGCATATGACGAAGGCGTATACACCTTCAGCCTTAACGGAACAGAGATTAATCTCTACGGTGAGGTAACAGCAGAGCCTGAAGAGCCGACACGCGGAGTAACAAATGTAGAGTACACACCGTCAACGGATACAAGAAATGAGTTTATGTTCACAGTCATCGGCAGACCTGACAAGATTCAGGTAATCGAGCCTGACGGAGGAACAAGAACTTACGACAGATATCACGTTAAGGTGGTAATCGTCAGCTATGACGAAAACGGAAACGAAGTCAGCTCAATGAGCAGAGAGCTCAGCTATGAGGTATGGACAATCGAAATGAACGTACCTGCAGAGACAGAGCTTACAGCAATCGCAAGATACGGCAGAGATTGGAGCAGGGAAGCACCGTATAAATACACGGTATTACTTGCAGACCCTGTATTTGATGATGCAGTATACTCGATGTCACTCGAAAGCACAGAAGGAGCTCAGGGCAAGGTAGCGGCAACGGTTGTAACAGGTCTTGACGTAGCAGGAGTAAGATTTGTAATGGATAACAGCACAACAGCAACCTATTACAAATCAACCGAAGCAGACGGCAGACTTACCTACAATGGCTATGCATGGATCAACCACGCAGGTGAAAACATTATCGTAGTAAAGATAAGAGTAAACAACGCTTGGATCAATGCAGGCGAGCTTACCTACAACGCTATCTGAAAAACATTTAAAAGCAGTACAGTCTGAGGACTGTGCTGCTTTTTGCATAAGTCATAAGCTTGACATTCAATTAATGTTGTGATAAAATAACAACCGATATATAACGATAGTTATTTAAAAAGGAGATGTATTATGCCGCCTAAAGTGAAAATCTCTAAAGAGGATATTATCAGCGCTTCGGTCGAGATAGTACGGAGAAGTGGTGACACTGCACTTAATGCGAGGACCGTTGCTTCAGAACTGAAATGTTCTACTCAGCCGATTTTTTCTAATTTTTCGACTATGGATGAATTGCGACTCGCAGTAGTAGAAAAAACAGATATGTTATGCCAGAAATATATACAATGTGAAATTGACAGTAAAAAATATCCTGATTACAAGGCATCAGGCATGGCTTATATCCGTTTTGCAAAGGAAGAAAAGGAGCTTTTTAAGCTGTTGTATATGCGTGATCGGTCAGGTGAAGCTATACCTGAGGAGAGTGAGCTCGGCGATAAAATGGAAAGCATAGTTAAAAACAGCACCGGTCTTGATGCAGACAGAACGAAGCTTTTTCACCTTGAAATGTGGGCATTTGTCCACGGAATTGCAACGATGTTTGCGACAGGTTTTCTTGATTTGGAGTGGGATCTTGTCAGTAAAATGCTTACAGACACATATCAGGGACTCATAAAACAGTTCGGAAAGGAGTAACGAGTATGGATGCTATAAGAACAGAAGCTCTTACAAAAAAATACAAGGATGTAGTAGCTGTTGACAGTCTTAGCTTAAACGTTAAAAAAGGTGAGATTTTTTCGCTTCTCGGAATGAACGGTGCGGGTAAAACAACGACTATCAAAATGCTTACTTGCCTTACACAGCCGACGGATGGCGACGCTTTTTTGAACGGAAAGAGTGTCGTTAAAGATTCAGCTGATGTGAAAAAAATTATTGCTGTTTCACCGCAGGAAACCGCAGTTGCACCAAGACTTTCGGTAAGGGAAAATCTTGAACTTATGTGCGGTATTTATGGTTTTTCAAAGGATGAGAGAAAAGCGAAAACAGCAGAACTGACTGAAAAGTTTTCGCTCGGTGAAGTAATTGATAAAAAAGCAGGAAAGCTTTCAGGAGGATGGCAACGCAGATTAAGCATCGCTATGGCACTGATTGGTGAACCTGAAATTCTGTTTCTTGATGAGCCCACTCTCGGTCTGGACGTTATCGCCCGAAGGGACTTGTGGGATATAATCCGTTCACTTAAAAAGCAGGTTACGGTAGTGCTGACAACTCATTATATGGAAGAGGCGGAGGCACTTTCTGACCGTATTGCGATTATGAGAAACGGTAAGCTTCTTATCTGTGATACTGCTGAAAAAATCAAGCAAACAGCACAGACAGACAGTTTTGAACAGGCTTTTGTCAGCATAGTCAGGGGGGATGAACAGTGAAAATGTTAATGTTTGCAAACAGAAATGCAAAGGAAATCCTTCGCGATCCTCTGAATCTTATTTTTACCTTCGGATTTCCCTTGGTGTTGCTCGTTTTGCTCAGTGTAATTCAAGCAAATATTCCTGTCAGTCTTTTTGAAATTTCTCATTTGTCACCGGGTATTGCGGTTTTTGGCCTTTCGTTTCTGACTCTTTTTTCAGCGACTGTCATCTCAAAGGACAGAGGTAGTTCGCTTTTTCAGCGTCTGTATACAACACCGATGACACCTGCCGATTTCATTCTCGGTTATACGCTTCCTATTATTCCCGTTGCGATAGTCCAGAGTCTGGTCTGTTATATCGCAGCAGTGTTTATCGGACTTGAAATCACAGTAAACATTCTATATTCCGTTATATTTATAATTCCGGTTTCTCTGATGTATATTGCGATGGGACTTCTTTTCGGAAGTTTACTAAATGAAAAGCAGGTAGGCGGCATATGCGGAGCTTTACTTACAAATCTTTCAGCGTGGCTGTCGGGTATATGGTTTGATCTTGAGCTTGTAGGAGGAATTTTTAAGAAGATTTCTTATATGCTTCCTTTTGTCCATGCTGTTGAGATGGAAAGAAGTGTAATGTCAGGTGATTTCAGCAGCGCTGTTTCACATCTTTGGTGGGTGCTTGGGTACGCAGTGGTGTTACTCGCTCTGGCAGTATTGCTTTTTTTAAAACAGATGAAAAAACAGTAAATCAAACTAAAAAGAATACAGCAAAAGACCCTCAGCTCTATGCTGAGGGTCTTGGTTTTATTTAAGGTTAATTTCAATGCACTCGTAACCGAGAAGCTTGTTGCTGACTGAGTCAGGCTGATGTCCGCCGACATAAAGCTTGAGCTCACCGTCGGGAGTGATACGCTCACCGTTTTCATCGACTGCCTTGAGCCAGTAAGTGTCAATGTCAAATGTAACGGTTGCAGTTTCACCCTTGTCAAGCTCAGCCTTTGCCACTGAGCAGAGCTGGAAGTGAGGAGTGTATGTACGGCTGTCTGTAAATTTAGCGTAAACCTGAGCTCTTTCAATACCCTTACGGTCACCTGTATTTGTGATTTCAACACTCAGCTTTACATTGTCTTCTGTATTTTCGAGAATCTTTGCATTGTTGTAAGCGAAGCTTGTGTAAGAAAGACCATAGCCGAACGGATAAAGAGCATCGCCCTTGATGTAACGGTAAGTCTTACCCTGCATACCATAGTCAAGGAAGCTGGGAAGATCGTGGTTTTCGTCATAAATTGTAACGGGAAGCTTACCACAGGGTGAGAATTCACCTGCGAGGAGGTTTGCGATTGCAAGACCGCCTGTTGATCCCGGATACCACGCGTGGATGATAGCCTTAGCCTTGCTTCTTACCTTAGCGCCAACGTCAACTGAACTGCCGCACATAATAACAACGATAACGTTTTCGCATTCGTCACAAACAGCTTCTGCGAGTTTCTGCTGTGTAGCGGGAAGAGAAACTGATTTCTTATCACCGCAAGCTGTGTAATCGTTGTCAAATCCTGTGTCTTCGCCTTCAATTGAACAGTCGAGACCGAGGGCAAGAACTGTAATATCTGCCTGAGCAGCTGCTGCAACACCGTCACTGATAAGATTGCCGAAACCACCCCAGTCATTCTGCCTTTCGATGCAGTAGTTTGTACCTTTTTCAACTGTTATGTGAGAATCCTTGAACACACGGCGAATACCGTCTGCAACAGTAATATATTCTGAAGCGTAAGCGTTGTAGTTACCCTCAAGAGCTGTAACTGACATTGAGTTAGGACCGACAACAGCAATTTTCTTCTGAATGTTTTTGTCAAGAGGAAGGAAGTTATCCTTATTATGAAGAAGAACAATACTTTCCTGGGCTGCCTTAAGGTTCAGCTCACGGTGCTCTTTACAGTCGAGCTTGTCATAGCTGATGTCAGAATACGGTCTTGTTTCTTCAAATTCGCCGAGAAGGAAACGGATTGTATAAAGTCTTTCAGCAGCAGCTGTGATTTCCTCTTCTGTAACAAGGTCTTCCTCGTAAGCATCGATAAGGTGCTGATAAATTTCACCACAGTTGAGGTCGCATGAATTCTTAAGAGAAACTGCTGCAGCCTCTGCCTTTGTGTCGACATACTTGTGGTGCTCATAGATGTCGTTGAGAGCACCGCAGTCAGAAACAAAATAACCGTCAAAATTCCAGTTTTTACGAAGAACTTCCTGCATAAGATACGGATGTGCACAGCAGGGGTGTCCGTTTGTACGGTTGTATGCACCCATGACACCTGCAACGCCTGCTTTTACAGTCTTTTCAAAAGCGGGGAGGTATGTTTCGTACATATCGTGCATTGAAGCGATAGCATCAAAACCGTGACGGTCTTTTTCGGGACCTGAATGAACGGCATAATGCTTTGAACAAGCTGTTGCTTTGTAAAATTCACCTTCACCCTGAATACCCTTTACGAATGAAACACCGAGTTCAGCAGTGAGAAACGGGTCTTCGCCGAATGTTTCCTGACCTCTGCCCCAACGGGGATCACGGAAAATATTGATATTAGGAGCCCAGTAAGTAATGCCCTTGAAAATGTCAAAGTCATTGTATTTTACGTGCTGATTGTATTTTACACGGCCCTCAGTTGAAATAACATCTGCGATTGTGTTGACGAGCTCAGGGTCAAATGTTGCAGCCATAGCGATTGCGTGCGGGAAAACAGTTGCTGTTCCTGAACGTGCAACACCGTGTGAACCTTCGTTCCACCAATTGTAAGCCTTGATTCCGAGTCTTTCGATCGGAGCTGATGTATAAAGAAGCTGAGAAATCTTTTCCTCAACTGTCATTTTTGCGACAAGTTCTTTTGCTTTGATTTTAGCCTGATCTTTTGTCATAGTAGTTCTCCTTTGCTTAAAACTTGAGTTGATTCTAACATTATAAAAAATGTTTTTCAATAGGTTTTAAGAATATTGAAGTTATTTTATCTGTTGTTTGCAGTAATTGATAAATTTGTGTGCAACGGGAGAGAGATTGTTTTTTGATTTGATGAGAATTCCGAGCTCTCTCGATGTCTGCGGTTCGATCGGTTTTGCGATAAACGACCCTGCCATACCTGTAAGCACAAGCTTCGGCAGGATAGAATAGCCGAGTCCGTGGCTGACCATCGAAACAACGGTTGCGTCATCGAGAGCTGTTCGGTTTATGAGAGGGTTAAGATTGTTTTCTTTAAGAGTCTTCATAATGTCATAATCGAAACCGTATGTCGGCATAAAAAACGCCTTGTTGTTAAAAATAGAAACAGGTACGCTTTCCGAATCGATTTCGCAGTCAGGAGGCAGAACAGCGTACAACGGGTCATTCTGCAGATGAATCCAGTCACCGTGTAGAATATCCTGTTTACTTGTGAAACCGAGATCAATTTCATCGTCGGAAACAAGACGGCATATTTCATCGTGATTTCCGACGTGAAGCTCAAAACGGACTTTTGGAAAATCCTTCTGAAAGTTGCTTATGATAACAGGCAGCCAATGATTTGTGATACTTGCATATGAGGCGATGCGGATTACCGTATCATTATTTTCTGTCAGGTTACGGATTGCCTTTTCGAGCTTAAGACCCTGCTCCGAAAAAGAACGGATCAGAGGAAGAAGCTTTTTTCCGTCCGGTGTAAGAGTAACGCCTGATTTCGTTCTTTGAAGTAGTGTGATGCCAATTTCTTTTTCGAGTCGGTTCATCATATGAGTCAGACCTGCCTGAGTGTAGCCGAGCTCTTCGGCGGCTTTGGTGAGGCTGCCGTGTTCAACTGCTCTGAGCAAAGCGTAAAATTTTAATGAATCCATAAATCTCTTCCAATCATTACAATATGTAATGATTACATTATAATATGTAAATTTACTTTTTTCAATATTTATTTTATAATTAACCTTATCCTATGATAAAGAAAGGGGTTTATAATGGGTACAGAACTCAAAAAGAAGTACGGTCTTATTACTGCTATCTGTATGGTTGTAGGTATCGTTATCGGTAGCGGTGTTTTCTTCAAGGCACAGGACGTACTTAATTATACTCAGGGCAATATGCCTCTCGGTATCATTGCGTGGGTTATAGGCGGTATTGTCATTATCGTTTGTTCCTATAACTTCGCAACTCTTGCAAACAAATACGAAAAGGTGAACGGTCTTGTTGACTATGCTGAGGCAACACTCGGCCCGAAATATGCTTATATGCTCGGTTGGTTCACAACAACAATTTACTATCCGGGTATGACAAGTGTTCTTGCGTGGGTTTCAGCACGTTACACGCTTGTTTTGTTCGGACTTAATCTTCCGGATGATTTTTCTTCTATGACAAGCGGTCTTTGTCTTGCGCTTGCTTGCTTCTATCTTTGCCTGAGCTATGCAATAAATGCACTTTCTCCGATAATTGCAGGTAAATTCCAGGTCGGTTCAACTGCGGTAAAGCTTGTTCCTCTTGTTGTTATGGCAGTTGTAGGTACTATTGTAGGTATCAGAAACGGTAACACAGCTGCGGCTTTCCAGACATGGCACGTTGTTGAACAGACAGGTGTAGGTGCTCCTCTTTTTGCGGCTGTTGTTGCAACAGCATTTGCTTACGAAGGCTGGATTATCGCAACATCAATCAATGCAGAGCTTAAAAACTCAAAGAAGAATCTTCCTATAGCTCTCGTTGTCGGTGCTTTTATCATTGTTGTTGTTTACATTCTTTATTATATCGGTCTCGCAGGCGGTGCTGAAATTTCTGATATTCAGGAAAGCGGTGCGCCGATGGCATTTAAAAAGATTTTTGGCGATATTGGTGGTAATGCACTTAATGCAATGATTGTTGTTTCTTGTCTTGGTACACTCAATGGTCTTATGGTTGCAAGTACCCGTAGTCTTTACGCTCTTTCAGCAAGAAATCAGGGACCGAATGTTAAGACATTCAAAGAAGTAAGCACTACCACAAATATGCCGACTAACGCAGCTGTTATGGGTCTTTTCATCTGTGCTGCATGGCTCTTCTATTTTTACGGTGCCAACCTTTACGCACATCCTCAGACAGGAAAACCGTTGTTCGGCATATTCAGCTTCGACTCATCAGAGCTTCCGATTGTTACAATATACGCTTTGTATATTCCTATTTTCTTTATGTTTATGGTTAAGCACGGTAAGGAAAATATTTTCAAAAATGTTATTATGCCGCTTATCGGTATCGTTGCTTCAGGCTTTATGGTTTTTGCTGCTGTCTATGCACATGGACTTACAAAGTACTGGGCAGCAAAGGAAGCGGGCGAATTCTCATTCCCTGTTCTTTTCTACCTTATTGTTTTCGTTGTGATTATGGTTATCGGTTTGTTCTTCTATAAGAAGAATGCCAACGAAAAAGAATAATGTTATTAAAAAATGAGAGCTGAGTTCATCAGAACCCAGCTCTTTTTTTATATTCCGAAATATTTTTTTGCGTTATTGTATGAGATATCTTTAATAATATCTTCAAGCTCATCTGTGTAAGGATAGAGTCCGTTTTCAACCATATCGCCGATAAGACCGCAGAGAATACGGCGGAAATATTCGTGACGGGGATATGAAAGGAAGCTTCTTGAGTCCGTAACCATACCGACAAACTTGCCAAGCACACCGAGATTGCCGAGAGCCTTCATCTGCTCACGCATACCGTCGATGTTATCATTGAACCACCAGCCTGAACCGAACTGTATCTTTGACTCAGCTTCGCTTGACTGGAAGTTGCCGAGCATTGTGCCGAGAACATAGTTGTCCTTCGGATTAAGGCAGAAGAGGATAGTCTTCGGGAGATTGCCTTCAACCTCAAGTGAATCAAGCATTCTTGAAAGATCTTCTGCAATGTTTCTGTCGCAGATTGAATCAAAGCCTGTGTCAGGACCTATTTTTTTAAACATCGCTGTGTTATTGTTTCTCATCGGACCGATGTGGATTTCACAACCCCAGCCTTTAGATGCATATTCCTTTGCGAAGAAACGGAAAAGCTCAGTCTTGTATTTGTCCTGTTCCTCAACGCTCAAAGCTTCGTTTCTGAGAGCTTTCTGGAAGATTGCTTCAAGCTCATCCTCAGTTGCTCTGTTATAAGGAACATAAAGGAAACCGTGGTCACTTGCTTTACAGCCCATTTCCTCAAAGAAATCGATTCTTGTCTTGAGCACAGCAACAAGCTTTTTGTAGCTGTCGATTTTTTCTCCGCTTATATTCTCCAAAGCAGAAAGCCAGGGGAGATAAGTCGGAAGCTCGATTGAGAGTGCTTTGTCAGGACGGAAAGCAGGGAGTACCTTGCACCTGAAGGATTTATCTTCAGCTATAAGCTTGTGATATTCAAGGCTGTCTGCAGCATCGTCTGTTGTGCAGACACAGGTGACGTTAGATTTTTCTATAAGCTGACGGGGAGTGAATCCTCCGTCAGCGATTTTTTTGTTTGCCTTTTCCCAGATTGCATCTGCCGTCTTTTCGCTCAGAGGCTCATAGATATCAAAATATCTCTGCAATTCAAGGTGAGTCCAATGGTAAAGCGGATTACCGATGCAGTAAGGCATCGCCTTAGCCCACGCCTTGAACTTTTCGTAGGAGGATGCATCACCCGTGATGTATTTCTCATCAATACCGCAGCCTCTCATTGCGCGCCACTTGTAATGGTCGCCACTGAGCCACAATTCTGTGATATCTGCAGGCTGTTTGTTTTCATAAATCTCCTTGGGAGAAAGGTGACAGTGCCAGTCGAAAATCGGCATTGAAGCAGCGTGATCGTGAAAAAGCTTCTTCGCAGTGTCATTGTAAAGAAGGAAATCTTTATCCATAAAAGTTTTCATTTTTATTCACCTCATTCGGGAATGATGTCGTATGAGAAAGCAAATTCTTTTTCTTCGAATTTTCTCCACGGCTCAAGATTTGCATATTCAAGATTATCACAATGCATCTTGTAATCAAGTGAAACGATTGTTTCATTGAGTGCTGTCAGCTCGTCATCGTGACGTGTTGCGTGAATCTGCTCGTCATCGTAATGGATTGCCTTGAAGCAGAAGCCTTCTGCACTTGTGTCTGCAAATGAGAGACCGTTGCCGTCAGTATCCTTTACACTTGCTGTCTTTGTCTTGTAGTGTGAAGAGCATTCCTGTGGTCTGATGTAGTGCTCATAACCGTCAGTAGCAGTTGTGCTGTATTCTGAAATCATCTGACTTACAAAGCGGTCAGCATAAGTTTCAACAGGACCGTAGCCGAGGTAAGTGACATTTTCAAAGCCCTCAGGCATAACAAGCTTGATGCCGAATTTCGGAAGTGCGGGAGCGTTGTATGTAACAACTGACTTCACGCTGATATTGAGCTTTCCGTCAGCAGTAAATGTGTAGATGATATCTGCACGGATTGCAGGAGGCATAGCAGCAGCTGCAAAAGATACCTTTGTTGTGATAACAACCTTATCTGTAGTTGCTTCTGTGATTTCGCTTGAATATGTCTTCTGCTTAACCTGCTCGTATCTTGCACGTTTCCACTGATCAGAAAAATCGTTACTGATGTGATAACTACGGTTTACATTGAAACCGATAGGTTCAGCGAGAAGCTCCTTGCCGTTGTTGATAGAAGCAACCTTGCCGAGAATCTTGTCAAATGTATATGTTGTGTTGCCGCAGCTTACTGTGATTGCTGTTCTGCCTTCGTCAACGCTTACAGCATCGTTTTTATTTGTATCAACGCTGATTGCTGAATCTGAAAGAATGAACTGAGTATAACCGACCTCAAAGCCTTTTTCTGCCCAGAGGGTGTCACCGTTCTGGAAGAATCGGATGTTGAGAGTTGTAAGCTCATCTGTCTGCACATCGTCAAAGAGCTTGTATTCAGCCTTTTCACGTGCTGCGATTTCTGTCTTTTCAACGATGCCTTCCTTGACAACCTTACCGTTTTTCTCGATTGTCCACTTGAAGCCGAGGTCATCAAGAGCTTCGAAATAACGCTTGTTCATAACGGTGATTGTACCATCGTTATATGTAACGGTGAACGGCTGATATGTGATCTTCATATCATGGAAGCCGGGACGAAGGCGTCTGTCAGGATAAACAAGACCGTCGATACAGCAGATATGGTCATTCGGGAGGTCACCGAAGTCACCACCGTAACGGTATTTCGGATTTTCCTTTGTGCCGATGTTAACTGCGTGGTCACAGTATTCCCAGATACAGCCACCCATATAGTTGTCATACTCTTCAAACTTGCCCCAGTGAAGAGGAATATCACCCGTTGTCCAGGCTGCAACATATTCGCAGTAATAGAACGGCTTGTGATTTTCAGGATTTTTGAGATATGATTCAAGATAATCAAGGGGAGCGTACATACGGCTTTCAACGTCTGAAATATCGCTGAAGTCCTTGCAGAGTCTTGACTGATATTCAAGGTGAGCGTTCTCGTAATGGATGATTGCATCCTTTTTACGTGAACGGATGTAATTTGCCATCTGTCTGTGGTTTTCACCGCAGCCTGACTCATTACCAAGTGACCACATAATTACACAGCCGTGGTTCTTGTCACGCTCAAAGAGGCGCTTTGCTCTGTCGATGTAAGCATCTCTCCATTCGGGTGTGTCTGAAAGGAATGCCCAGTAGTCCCAGTACCAGTCACCGTAGTTATAACCCATACCATGAGTTTCAATGTCAGCCTCGTCAATTACCATAAAGCCGAGCTTGTCGCAAAGCTCAAGGAAACGCGGATCATTCGGATAGTGTGAAGTACGGATAGCATTTACGTTACCCTGTTTGAGGATGTAAAGGTCGCGTGTCATATGCTCCATATCAACAGCATAACCTGTTTCCGGATTGCTGTCGTGACGGTTGATACCGCGGATTTTGACAAGCTTTCCGTTGAAGAGGAAGCAACGGTCTTTGATTTCAGCTTTTCTTACAGCGAGAGGAAGGTTGATCCACTCGTTGCCGATATTAAGTGTAAGATTGTAAAGCTTCGGATTTTCAGTGTTCCAGAGAACGGGTGAATCTACACCGATTGTGAATGAACCGTCAGTCTTGCCTTCGGCAACCTTGCAGCCGCAGGGAGAGGTGAGAGTCCATTCTATTGAAGCGTCAGCTGAAAGTGTAACGTCAGCGTTGATATCGACGTGCGAGAAATCGTCAGCAAAGCTGTATTCAACATAGATATCTTTAAGATATGCCTCGTCACGTTCGAGAATATAAACATCACGGAAGATACCTGAAAGACGGAAGAAGTCCTGATCTTCGAGATAAGAGCCGTCACACCATTTAACAACAAGTACTTCAAACGTGTTTTCACCGTCAACGAGCTTGTCTGTGATTTCAAGCTCACTTGTGTTATGGCTTACCTGGCTGTAGCCGACGAAAGCACCGTTTACCCAGAGATAGAAGCAGGGTGCAACACCTTCAAAGTTGATAAAATACTTTTTGCCGTCTTTTTTAGTAAAGTCAGCCTTGCGACGGTAGAAGCCGCAGGGGATGACATCGGGAAGGTGAGGAGGGTCAACGGGGTACGGATAGTCCTGATTGATGTAATTAGGTACATCGTAGCCACCGTCAAGCTTCATCTGCCAGCAGAAGGGCACAGTCATTTTGTCAGGACAGACAACTGATGAAGAGAAATCTTCTGCTTCAATATCAAGCTCCTCAACGTTTTTGAAAAATGCGAAATCCCATTCTCCGTTGAGAAGAGTTAACAATGCTGAATTTTCACGTGCGAGTGCAGATTTTTCTGCAGACTCAAAGGGCACAAAATATGCTCTCGGCTCTTCGCAACCGATGTGAAGAGTTTCAAGCATTCTGTGAAATCTTTTAATCATAAAATTACGCTCCTTTTCCAAGGTGGATTTAGTAAATTTTAACACATATACAATGTAATGTCTAGATTAAACGCGAAAGTTTTATTGATGTAAAAATAGAATAATTTGATAAATGTTTGTGCATTTTTTCATATAGTGGCTGTTTCTCTGTGAATGTAAAAAAGTAAATCAGACAGCTCACGCTATCTGCTTTAACTTTATCTTAAATTGTCAACATAGTCACAAGCTGCGAGAGCTGCAACTGCACCGTCAGCCGCTGCTGTTGCTACCTGACGGATTTTCTTTGTACGGCAGTCGCCTGCAACAAAGATTCCGTTTGCAACTGTTGTGCAGGATTCGTCAGCACTTGCGTAACCTCTTTCATCGAGGCTGATTACGTTTGCGAAAGCTTCGTTCTGAGGGATAAGACCGATTGCGATGAAAAGTCCGTCAACACTGAGCTCCGAAACACTGCCGTCGACATTTTTGGTAAGCTCAATGCCGTTAAGCTCTGTCTCACCCTTGAAGGCTGTTACTTTAGTGCCTGTGATAACCTCGATGTTTGACTTGTCATAAACCTGCTCAGCAAGCTTCTTTTCGCCTGTGAGGAAGTCGAGGTCCTGGACAACATATACTTTCTCAGCGAGGTCTGAAAGAAGAATTGCTTCCTGAAGCGCAGAGTTGCCGCCGCCGACAACACCGACTGTCTTTCCTTTGTAAAAAGCTCCGTCGCAGACAGCGCAGAAGGAAATGCCTTCACCAACGTATTTGTGCTCATCAGGGAGTCCTAACATTCTGTGCTTTGCACCTGTTGAGATGATAACAGTTTTACCTTCAAATTCACCTGAATCAGTAACAACTGTCTTAACGTCGCCATCCTTGATGCTGAGAGCTTCGCAAAGCTCAACGTCAGCGCCCTGTTCAAGAACCTGCTCAACGAGCTTGTCGGCAAATTCGTTGCCTGTGAGCTGAATAAATCCGGGAATGTTTTCGACCTTAGGTGAATATGTGATCTGACCGCCGAAGGTTGCTTTTTCGATTACGAGAACACTTTTATTTGCCCTGCGAGCATACAGGGCGGCGGTAAGCCCCGCAGGGCCACCGCCGATAATTATAATATCATACATAACAATATTATCCCTTATTAATGTTTTTTGGTTATCTTATGCGTTGAGGAACTTCTTGATATCAGAAACGCCTGCATACTTTTCAGCAACGCCGTTCTTGATTACTACAAGTGTCGGAGCCTGCTTGATGCCGAGCTGTGTTGCGAGTTCTGCATTGTCTTCTGCGAGGAGCTTCTCATAGGGGAAGCCTGCCTTGTCAAGGAAAGTACAAGCGATCTTGCAGTTCGGGCAGGTAGCTGTTGCAAAAAGAAGATTGCGATCCTCTGCTGCGGGAGCAGCTTCTTCAGCAGGTGCTGCAGCTTCTGCTACAGGCATAACCTTTGTAAGCTTTGATTTGCCGATATCGTAAACCTTACGGTCCTTGTATTCCTGAGTCTTACCGTCATTCCAGTTCTTAACGGGACGGTAGTAGCCTGTGATACGGCTGTAAACTTCAGCTTCTTCACCACATTCGGGACAAGTGAATGCTTCACCTGCGATGTAACCGTGGTTCTTACATACTGAGTATGTGGGAGAGATTGAGTAGTACGGGAGTCTGTAGTTTTCTGCAATCTTTCTTACAAGACTTGCACATGACTGCCAGTCAGGAAGCTTTTCGCCAAGGAATGCGTGGAAAACAGTACCTGAAGTGTAAAGAGTGTGAAGCTCGTCCTGCATATCGAGAGCTGTGAAGATATCTTCTGTATAGCCAACGGGAAGGTGTGAGCTGTTTGTGTAGTAAGGTGTCTGCTCTTTCTCACAACCTGCTGTGATGATGTCAGGATAGTACTTAAGGTCATGCTTTGCAAGACGGAAAGCAGTTGACTCAGCAGGAGTAGCTTCAAGGTTGTAAAGATCACCGTACTGAACCTGATAATCAGAAAGTCTTTCTCTCATATGGTTGAGAACATCCTTAGCAAACTGCTGTGTCTTATCAGTTGTCATATCAGCTCTGAGCCACTTTGCGTTAAGACCAACTTCGTTCATACCGACAAGACCGATTGTTGAGAAGTGGTTGTCGAATGTGCCGAGGTATCTCTTTGTGTACGGATAAAGACCTGAATCAAGAAGCTTTGTGATAACTGTACGCTTAACCTTGAGTGAACGTGCAGCGATATCCATCATTCTGTCAAGACGAGCGTAGAAATCAGCCTCATCCTTTGCAAGGTAAGCAATTCTCGGAAGGTTGATTGTAACAACGCCGACTGAACCTGTTGATTCACCACTTCCGAAGAAACCGCCTGACTTCTTACGAAGCTCACGGAGGTCAAGACGAAGACGGCAGCACATTGAACGTACATCACTGGGTTCCATATCTGAATTGATGTAGTTTGAGAAGTACGGTGTACCGTATTTTGCTGTCATTTCGAAGAGAAGCTTGTTGTTCTCTGTCTCTGACCAGTCGAAATCACGTGTAATTGAATATGTGGGAATAGGATACTGGAAGCCGCGGCCGTTAGCGTCACCTTCAACCATAACCTCGATGAAGGCTTTGTTAACCATATCCATTTCTTTCTTACAGTCTTTATACTTGAAGTCCATTTCCTTGCCGCCGACGATAGCGTTGAGCTCTGCAAGGTCATTGGGAACTGTCCAGTCAAGAGTGATGTTTGTGAACGGTGACTGTGTACCCCAACGTGACGGAGTGTTAACACCGTAGATGAATGACTGGATGCACTGCTTAACCTCTTTGTATGAAAGATTATCAATCTTTACAAAGGGAGCAAGGTATGTGTCGAATGATGAGAAAGCCTGAGCACCTGCCCATTCGTTCTGCATGATACCAAGGAAGTTTACCATCTGGTTGCAGAGAGTTGAAAGGTGAGCAGCCGGAGCTGAAGTGATCTTACCGGGAACACCGCCGAGACCTTCCTGAATGAGCTGCTTGAGTGACCAACCTGCACAGTAACCTGTGAGCATTGAAAGGTCGTGGATGTGAATATCAGCGTTTCTGTGAGCATTGCCGATTTCATCATCGTAGATTTCAGAAAGCCAGTAGTTAGCTGTAACAGCGCCTGAGTTTGAAAGGATCAAACCACCGACTGAGTAAGTAACTGTTGAGTTTTCCTTAACACGCCAGTCATTGATTTTGAGGTAGTTGTCAATGATTGCCTTGTAGTCAACCATTGTAGCGTTGATGTTACGGATCTTTTCTCTCTGGCGACGGTAGATGATGTATGCCTTTGCAACGTCATCGTAACCTGCCTTGATGAGAACTGATTCAACGCTGTCCTGAATGTTTTCAACAGTGATCTGACCGTCTTTGATTTTCGGTTCAAATTCTGCTGTAACTTTCAATGCGATCAAGTCGATAATATCGGGATGCGAATACTTTTCACATGCTTCAAATGCCTGGGAGATAGCTGTGCTGATTTTTGAGATGTCAAATGCTACGGTTTTTCCGTCTCTTTTAAGTACAGTATACATATTTTTCTCCTTTACTATATTTTGTGTGATTTTTTCGAGAGCGACACGATTATAACATAGATATTGTAAACGTGTCAACAGACAAACACAATATATTGTTAAATTTGTGCTATTTCACGCCTCTGAGTACTGTATTCGGTACAATTTCTTGTGCTTTTGTGCAAAAATCCACCATTTCTTGTGGTTTTAAAGCGCTCATACCACTACCTATAAGGTTACCTGAGTCAACAAAACCCTGTAAAAAGTATCTTTTTGCACCCTTGATCCACTCGGCGATTGATACGATATCGTCCTGAGTGTGGAATTCTTTGACAACTGTTGTACGGAATTCATAATCTACGGTATCACTAAGAAGGAAGCTGACACTTTCTTCGACTTTACCAAGATCGAAGTCGGGAAGGTCGACTGTCAGGGCATACTTCTCCTTTGAATTTTTGATGTCCATGGCAACGTAGTCCACAAGACCTTCTGAAACAAGCTCCTTGAGCTTTTCGGGATAGCTTCCGTTGGTGTCAAGCTTGACGGGCATACCCGTAGCCTTTACTTTCCTGAGAAATTCCGTTATATCCTTCTGAAGCAACGGTTCACCACCCGTGATGCACACACCGTCTATGATACCTTTCCTCTTATAAAGGTATGCAATGATCTCGTCTTCATCGAAAGTATTGTCGTTGTCGATGTCAGTGACGAGAAGTGCATTGTGACAGAAAGGGCATCTGAAGTTGCAACCGCCTGTGAAAACGGTACAGGCAACCTTGCCCGGGAAATCAAGCATTGTCATTTTCTGAAAACCGCAGATTTTCATATTACAAACTCCTTTTAATCACGTATCACCTATTATAGCAGAAGTAAATGTTGTTGCATATTGGTATCTTGTTTGAAAAAAAGTCAGTTTTCAGTGATTTTTTCTATACACCAAAAATATTAAACAAAAATTACGATTTTATTTTGTCAGGGTTAGTCATTCGTTTGTAGGTTTGTCAATGATGTGTTACAAA
>JAXJUJ010000159.1:0-23737 GCA_036309125.1 Acutalibacteraceae bacterium
GCGTAGATGAACGGTATTCCTGCGAATTTTGCGGCATCAGCATCTCCCTGAGTGTCACCGACAAAGATTGAATTCTTGAATCCGTTTCTTTGAAGCACAGCCTTGATGTTTTCACCTTTTGAAAGGCATCTTTCGTCGGGATTTTCAGTATCACAGAAAAAGTCTTCTAAATTGTAAAAACGAAGGAAAGTTTCAATGTAACCGTCCTGGCAGTTACTTACAATATACAGCTTGAAGTGTTTCTTAAGTTCAGTGAGGGTTTCAACGAGTCCGTCAAAAAGCTTTCCACCTTTTTTTGAGATTATTTCGTCGCAAATAACAACGCTGTCCTCAAAAAAACGCATCTGAGTATCAAAATCAAGCTCAGGATAAAGCTTTTTCATAAGATTAATTTTATTAAGCCCCATGACACCTGTCATATCTTCAACTGTAGGCTCAGGCATATTGTACTTTTTGGCGGTTTCAACCCACGCTTCGGTTACTGATTCTATTGAATTCCAAAGTGTTCCGTCAAGGTCAAATCCGATGCTGTCGTATTTCATATTCATTCCTCCAGACCGTAGTAATATACAACAATCTTTTGTCTTTGTCAAATATAGTTTTAATTTATATGGAAAGAAAGAGAAATATGTGTTATAATATTCAAAATTGATTTTTCAGGTGAGCAGAATGGAAATTAAAATCAGTGAAGAAGTCAGAAATCTTGTCCCGTCATGTGTGCTCGGTGTAGTGCGATACAAAGCTCTTATTGAAAAAAGCAGCAAAGAGCTTACTGAGTATTTTGACGGAATAATGGACTCAATCGGTTCAAAATATATAACTAAAGATATAGCAGAAATGCCGCATATTCGACCCACACGTGCAGCGTATAAAGCTCTCGGCAAGGATCCTCACTCATATCGTGGTGCCGCTGAGCAGATGCTAAGAAGAGTTATTCTTAAAAAGGGTCTCTATCATGTAAATAATGCTGTTGATATCAATAACATAATTTCCGTAACGTCCGGTTATTCTATTGGTTCTTACGATGTTTCTGCTATCGAGGGTGATGCTGTTCTCTGCAGAGCACCCGAAGGTACTCACTATAAAGGCATCGGTAAGGATGATTATGAATACAATGTCGAGTTTTTACCCGCATTTTTTGATGATGCAGGCTGTTTCGGAAATCCGTCGAGTGACAGTCAGCGTACAATGCTTAAAAATGGAATTAAAGAGGTAATTTTTGTTTTTTATGCTTTTGACGGCAAAGATGGTCTTGATTACTGGATGGATGAAACTGAAAGACTTTTGTCTGAATATTGTTCAGATTATGAAACAATCGAAAAATTTATTGTTGAATAGGAGAGAGAAAAATGCTTGAATATCTTGATTTTGATCAGAATAATGAAAGAATCCTTTGTGAAATGGGCGGTAAGAACGCAGAAATGCTTATGACTATTAAGGTCAAAAAGCTGCTCAAAGGCGAAACGTTTGAGGTTTTTGACGAGAAAAATGAAACAGCTTTTCTTATTCTTAAAGGAAATCTTGACATTAGCTGGAACGACAGAACTGAAGCAATGATCCGTAAGAATCCTTTTGAAAAAACACCGTATTGTCTTCACGTATGTAAGGGCATAAAAGTTACTGTCACGGCAAATGATGAAAGCGAATTTATCGTTCAGCAGACTGATAATGATAAAGATTTTGAGCCTGTTTTCTACAAACCCGAGGACTGCCTTTATCAGCATTTCGGTAAGGATCAGTGGGAAGGTACCGGTTCGAGAATCGTTTCAACAATGTTTGACTATGATAATGCGCCGTATTCAAATATGGTTATGGGTGAGGTTTTCAATCAGCCCGGCAGATGGTCCAGCTATCCGCCGCACCATCATCCTCATCCTGAGGTTTATTACTATCAGTTTGATCCGCAGCAGGGCTTTGGTGCTTGCTTCAACGGTGAAGATGTATTCAAGAGTATTGACGGTTCTTACTGTACTATTGAGGACGGTAAAGACCATCAGCAGGTCGTAGCTCCGGGCTACACAATGTACTATGTCTGGATGATCCGCCACTTTGACGGTGATCCCTGGTATAAAACAACACGTTATTATGCGAAAGAACACGAGTGGCTCACAAATGCTGATTAAAAGTAAACTCCACACATCAATCTGATGTGTGGAGAGTTTTTATATGCTTTTTAAAAAATCAAGCCATTTTTCGCTTATAGCTTCGATCGAATGGGTTTTAAGAAGTCTTCTGGCGTTTATTGAAAGTTTTTGAGAAAGAGTGGGATCGCCGATGATTTCCAGTATAGAATCAGCAATCTGTTGAGTATTGCCGACGTCAACAAGGATTCCGTTTTCACCGTTTTCAATAAGCTCTTCAGGCCCCATATCACAACGTGTCGAAACGCAGGGTACACCCATTGCCATTGCCTCCATAAGGACGTTAGGCATACCTTCAAGATCAGAAGAAAGCACAAATACATCGGCTTTATTTACCACTTGTACTGACTGCGGGTTAGTTCCGGGAAGCGAAATTCTGTCTTCAAGTGAATATGAAGCAACTCTTTTTTCAAGCTCGTCACGAAGCTCACCTTCACCGAAAATAATCATTTTATGTTCCGGTATCTTTTCACTAATGGATGCAAAAGCGTCAATGAGTATGTCAAATCTTTTTTGTTCATTGAGACGTCCGACCGCGCAGATGAGCTTTTCTCTTTCGATGGGTGGAGTAAGCTCGTAAACGGTTTCGTTGAAAATAGCATTAGGTATTACAATGTCTCTGCCCTTCAACTTCTCAGTAAAGAAGGTGGAGGCTTTTTGAGTCTGGAAAACGTATCCGTCGCAGTACTTATAAAAGAATTTTCTCAAAAATGAATTTATCTTGTTAGCTTTATATTTATAAGGATTGTTTCTTTCGGTTCCGACAGATTTTGTCTTTGTAAATTTTGTGGCAAAGACTGTGTACCAGGTCATTGAAAAGCTCATACCTATAAGCACATCAAGCTTTCTTTTTTTGACAAAAGAGCGGATTTTAAGCATCCTTCCGAAAGCTCCTATTATCCTTTTGATGGACAGTGAAAGTGCTATTTCGTCGAAACCGAGACGAAGATGTCTGACTTTGCTGTTAAGCGGATAAAAGCTGTCAATGTCTTTAAATGTAATTATTTCAACGTCGTGACCTTGCGTAGCAAAATGATTTGCAAGTGATACAGCTGCTCTTTCTGCTCCGCCTGCGTTAAGGTCACTGATTAAAAAACCGATTTTCATATTAATTCCTCACTTTTTGAATACACCGGATTTGTTTAGTCCTGTATATAAAGGAAGACCTAAAATATAGCAAACACCTAATTCTCCCAGCGCGACACTTGCACCTGAAGTAAGAAAAGCCAACCAACTGAAGCCTTCAGGAAGGAAGAATGCGATTTCAGCACCTACGATAATTCCGTTGAATAATACCGGAAATATAAGTGACAGCAACGGAAGCTTTTTGAAAAGGATTTTCCTTGTCATTCTTGTGCAGATTGCAGCCAGTAAGGTTGCGAGTGTTCCGCAGAAAATGTCGATAGGTCCGAAAGGACTACCGAGATTTGCGATAAGACAACCGATGGTAAGACCGGGAATGGCAGCAGGTGTCAGAACGGGTAGCACTGTAAGGGCTTCCGAAATTCTGAACTGCACGGAGCCGTAGGAAATAGGGTTGGCTGCATAAGTTACGGCAACGTAAATTCCCGCAATGAGTGCACTCTGCACCAGATAGAGGGTGCGCTTGTTTTTAGTTTTCATAGTTATTCTCCTTAGTTTTGTTTATAGTCAGGATGGTTTCGAACTGACTTTACAGCGTATAATTCTACCATATTAGCGATTGTTTTTCAATATAATTATACAAATTGTAATTTAAATTATATATTTACTTTTAGGTTTTTTTGTGTTAGAATACTAAATATAAAGTGAGGTAGGTTGCTATGACAAATGAAATAAATATGAGTCTTGCAGATAAACTCAAAAAACTTCGTAAGGATTTTTGCATGACACAGGATGAAGTGGCTGAGTTGCTTGATATGAGTCGAACATCGTTTTCAAAATATGAAAACGGTGCAGCAAACCCTCCGCTCAGAGTCCTGAGAAAACTTGCAGCAATATATAATGTTCCTATAGATTTCCTTATTCAGGATGAGCAGAATATGCTTATTCTGAATTCTAATCCTGATATTGCTGATGAATCTTTGATGTACTTTTCACAGCTTTCTGCTGAAGAGAGGAATCTTATACTAAGACTCCGTCTTATGACAAAGGAAGATAAGGATAATTTGCTAAAACCTTTGACTCCTGACGATTAATATTTCAAATTACGGCACCCGTCAGGGTGCTGTTTTTTTGTATAATCATAAAATTTCAGCTTAATATAATCATTAAAGGAGAATGATTATGTTAACTATAAGTTTTTATGATGCCAAACCATACGATATTGAATATTTTAACCTGATAAATGAGCAGTATGGGTTTAATATTAAGTATATTGAAGCGAAGTTGGATGAAAATACTGCGATGTTGTCATCAGGATGTGATGCTGTATGTGCTTTTGTAAGTGATGATGTATCTGCTGCTGTTATCGATAGGTTGATCGAATGCGGAGTGAAATTGATTGCAATGAGATGTGCAGGTTACAATAATGTGGATATCGGATATGCACATGATAAAATACCGGTTGTGAGAGTACCGGCTTATTCGCCTTACGCAGTTGCTGAACATGCCATGGCAATGCTGTTGACTCTGAACAGGCGAACACATAAGGCTTTTCTCAGAACGCGTGATTTCAATTTCAGTCTTAATGGTCTTACAGGATTTGACCTCCACTCAAAAACTGTTGGTGTTATAGGGACGGGTAATATAGGAAGAGTTTTTATAAGAATATGTAAAGGTTTTGGTATGAATATTTTAGCATACGATATTAACCGGACTTGTCAGGATATAAATTACGTACCCATTGATAAATTGTTTCGAGAATCTGATATAATATCCCTTCATTGTCCTTTGACACGAGATACCTACCATATGATTGATAAGAACAATATCAATCATATGAAGAGTAGTGCATATATTATCAATACTTCTCGCGGTGCTCTGATTGATAGTGAAGATTTACTTGAAGCGCTTCTTGATAAAAAAATTGGTGGAGCTTGTCTTGATGTTTACGAGGAAGAGGTAGATCTTTTTTATAAAGATAATTCTGAAACGATAATTAAAGATCATATACTTTCAAGGCTTATCGGACTTCCGAACGTAATAGTTACATCTCATCAGGGATTTCTTACCCGTGAAGCTCTTACAAATATAGCATCAACAACTCTTGAAAATATAAGTGCATTCTTCGCTGAAGGTAGCCTCGAAAACGCTGTTGAATACAAATCTTTTGTTTTATCTTAATAATTGTGCAGAGTACCGAATAAGGGACTAAAAAACCGAAAAAAGTCGAACATTTGTGTTGACAAATCAAAAAAACATGCTATAATAATAACTGTAAAGAACAAATGTTCACAAAATGTTCGGTAAATTTCGGAGGTAATTATTATGACAACGATGTTTGGTATTCAGGTTATTCTTGCAGTTTTAGCAGTTTTATTTGTGTCTTACGGTTTGCTTCATGAAGATAAATTTGTAGCTTTTGAGGATATGATTATAAGAGTTATCAAAAAGAAGATTTATCTTCACAGACGCAGAAAGGCTATTGAGAAAAGACGTAAGCAGGGGAGTTATGCCACTTCTGCACAGCGTCAGCAGTATCAGACACATTCACGCACACAGGGTACTCAGTCAGAAAGAAGAAGAGTTGCCTGATAATGTGATAAAATTTAAGCGGTGAGTTTTTATTAACTCACCGCTGTTTTTATTTGTTCAGTTATGAAAGAGCGATATCAATATCGTACTCAGGAATGTACTTGCCCTGAGCGAAGTCACGTGCTCTGAAGAGAACGTGATTATCGTAAGCTTCAATCATAAAGCCGATACCGGCATTGTTGTAATCACCGTCTTTGTTTACGATTGTAGTTGACGGAAGATTGATTGAATGGAAGTTATCGATCTTCTGGTATGTATACTGGCCGATACCTGTGTGAAGGTGACCTGAAATCATGATAACGTTTTCATACTTGTTGAGTATTGCTTTGATTTCGTCAGACTGTTCACCGATTGTACCGGCTCTGTCATCAGGGCTGTTCCATGTATCAGGGAGACCATGAGTATCCTTGAGTGACTGGTGACAAACTACAAATGCGGGTTTGCCGTTTACAGTTGCTGCAGCAAGCTCAGAATCAAGCCAGCTGAGCTGTTCAGGGCTGATATATGATTCTTCAAATTCTGCACTGTCTGTTCCGAGTATGATAAACTTATAACCGTTTACATCGTATGTATAGCTGAGAGAGTCAGTTGTGAAATCGCTTCCGTAAGCCTGATTGAGTTCATTTGCGAATGTTGTGAAACGCTTTACAACCTGCTTGTAGCTTCTGAGTCTTGTGTCATGGTTACCGATTGCAAATATAGCTCCGTTAACGTTTGCAGTTGAGAGCTTTTCTGAAATGTACTCATACTCACAAGCAAGTCCGTTTTCAGCGATATCTCCTGCAATAAGAAGAGCATCTACACCTTCACCTGCATTGGAAAGGTCTTCGCAAGCTGCATCAAACGGCTGGAATCTTTTAGCCATATAGTTTGAAAGCTGAGGGTCTGCCCATGCAACAACTGTCATATTTGCTCCGTTGTCCTCGCAACCCTGAATAGGGTCGTTAACCGGTGGTGCAACGTAAGCTGTGAAAGTATACACGAGGCTGATGAAGGCTACGAGCATTTTGTAGCCGACCATTGTGAAAAATTCTACCATTGTGTTCATCTCCTAACAAAATTTAAAGTATTTTAACATTTTTTATATGGAGTTGTCAATCAGCAATCATCTGTATAGTGTATAAAAAATTATTTGATTTTTGTGTAATTTTATAAATATATTTGCAATCATTTTTCCTGTTTGAATTTTCGTTATAAGGTAATCAAGTATGGTTTTTAACAATAATTATAAAAACAATCTTCATTTTGATTGACTATCAATACTGAAAGTTATATAATGATAAAAATATATAAAATGTATAATAGGAGAGATTTTATGTACGATTTTCAGAAGGTTTTCGGTATAGAGGAAAATGCAGAATGTTATGAAAAAGGTTCTGTTACTTTCAGTACGGTAAGAATCAGTGTGCTCACAGATTATCTTATTCGAATTGAGACTCAGAAAGACAGAAAATTCTGTGACTATGCAACACAGGCTGTTCTGAACAGAAAACTTGATAAAGTTGATTTTACTGTATATAAAAGAGCTGATTCTATTTCTGTAGAGACAGATAAGACTCGTTTTATTATTGGATATCCTTCGGGTAAGCTTCTGAAAGTTGTTCTTAATGATGGTCGAATAGTAACTGATTTTACTACAGGTAATCTTAAGGGTACACGACGTACTCTTGACCTTACAGCTGCTCAGGTTAAGATCGGTGATGGTGTGGTTTCAAAAAATGGCGTCGCTATGATTGATGACAGTGAATCGCTTCTTCTCCTTGCTGACGGTACAGTAAAGCCACGTAAGGAAATTTTAGGCAGAGAAAAGAACGGAACAGACGTTTATTGCTTCGCATACGGTTATGATTATAACAAAGCTGTTGCTGACTACTATCGTCTTACCGGTATGACGCCGCTCATTCCAAGATTTGTACTCGGTAACTGGTGGAGCCGTTATAAGGCTTATACACAGGATGAGTATCTTACTCTTATGAAGCGTTTTGAAGCTGAAAAGATCCCCATCACTGTTGCAACTGTTGATATGGACTGGCATTGGGTTAAAATTGCTGATAAATTCGGCAAAGATTCAACTGAGTTTGAAAAACCGAAAAATCCTATTCGTTATGTCAGAGGAAGCTATATGATTCCGGGTTGGACAGGCTACAGCTGGAATACGGACCTTTTCCCTGACTATAAGCAGTTCCTTAACGAGCTTCACGATATGAACCTTAAGGTTACTCTTAATCTTCATCCTGCAGCAGGTGTTGCGGCTTTTGAAGATATGTACGAAGAGTTTGCAGAATATATGGGAATTGATCCGGCAACCAAACAGCGTATCGAATTTGATATGACAGATAAAAAGTTCATCGAAGGTTACTTCAGATTCCTTCATCATAAGTATGAGGAAGAAGGCGTCGATTTCTGGTGGATGGATTGGCAGCAGGGTAAGAAGACTAAGGTAGAAGGACTTGATCCGTTATGGGCACTTAACCATTACCATAGTCTCGATATGGCAAGAGATGGCAAAAGACCTCTTATACTTTCACGTTTTGCAGGTTACGGTTCACACAGATATCCTCTTGGTTTCTCAGGAGACACTGCAGTTCTGTGGTCAGCTCTTAAGTTCCAGCCGTACTTTACCGCTACAGCATCTAACATTGGTTATTCATGGTGGAGCCACGATATCGGTGGACATCTTTCAGGTGTTCGTGATGATGAGCTTTATCTTCGTTGGGTTCAGTTCGGTGTATTCAGCCCGATTTTGAGACTCCACTCCACTCAGAATGAGTATCTCGGTAAAGAACCCTGGAAATTCAGTAAGTCCACAGAAATTCTTACAAAAGAATTCCTCAGACTTCGTCATAAGCTCATTCCTTATATTTATACAGCTAACCACCTTACACATACTCAGGGTATTCCTCTTATGAAGCCGATGTATTATGACTATCCGCATAATGAGGAGGCTTACGAGGTTAAGAATGAGTATATGTTCGGTTCTGAGCTCATTGTAGCTCCCATTACTGAAAAAACTTCAGATAAAACCAAGACAGCAACAGCTGACGTCTGGTTACCTGAAGGCAGATATACTGATATCTTTACAGGAAGGATTTATAAGGGTGGTCAGGTTGTTCCCATGTCCCGTGATATGAGCTCTATTCCTGTACTCGCTAAGTCAGGCGCAATTATTCCTCTTGCTGATGATTATGAAAGCAACAACTGGAAGAATCCTGAAAAGATGGAAATTCTTATTTATCGCGGAAACGGAAATTATGACCTTTATGAAGATGACGGTGAGACAAACGCTTATCAGAACGGTTGCAGCGCTGTTACATCCTATTGTGTAAGTGAATCTGAAAATAATGTTACTTTCAGTATTTCAGCTGTCCAGGGTGATGCACAGGTTGTTCCTGTAAAGCGTTCATACAAGCTTTCATTTAAAGATATTATAAGTGCGGATTCTGTAAAGGTTATTGCTAATTCCCGTGAGAAGAAATTCAACACAGAGATCGAAAACGGTACGCTTACTGTTTATGTCGATTCAATCAAGGCTAAGGATAAGATTGAAGTATGCCTTGAAGGAGTAAGTGTTCTTAAAAACAGCGATAAAAAAGAACTTATTGCCGATCTTCTTTCAAAGAAGCAGGGATTCAATACTATTAAGTCTATTTATTACGCAGGATGCCATAAGAATGGTTTTAAGGGCAGACTTATTAAAGATAAGACACTCAAAGCTCAGGTAGCAGAGCTTGAAGCTCTGGAATAATAAGCACTGTAAAGTAAAATTGTATTTACAGATCCTGTGTTGTCGTGTTTATGATAATATCAAAGGATAGCTTATGCGCCCTGACAGCATTATAATTTATTTGTAAACCAAGGAGATTTTTTCTGTGAGTAGTTCAAGCAAAGCTTTAGTTGAAAGAGTATACTCTTTTTTGGAAAAAGCGGATTTGTTTGTGTGGGATTTTTCTATTCTTATGACAATGGAAAATATCCAGCTTATAAATTGGCTTGCCGGCATGGCAGTTAAAAATCAAAAGAAAATTCTGGTATCTGAAGAGTTTTATAAATGTTATTCTGTTGTTGTTAAAAGCTCAAGTGCAGAACAGCGTGAAATCGCAACGAACACCAAAGCGCTGTTGACAATGCTGAAAAACAATTCAGTTCTTGCATTGAATTCCGGATACCGTACAACTGAATCACTTGTAAAAGCCCTGCACACTAATCCGAAGGTTGCTTTTCTTGTTTCGTCAAACTCAGAAGCAGCAGAGCTCCTTGCATCATCTGAAAAAACTCAGGCAATGATACTGGCGATTACTCAGGAAGGAAAGCTGTGCTGTTGTGACCGTGAGAAGCTTGGGACTCTGATACATTCTAAGGTAAATGACGACAAGGATAATAAATTTGTTATTCCTGTTGATGATCTTCCTGAAAATGGGTCTGAGGTAAAAACGTCTGACGGACAGGTATTTACACTCGGAAAGGAAATCAGTTCCGGTGCCGAAGGTAAAGTTTATTTTACAGATAATAAGGACTATGTGTGTAAAATATTCCACAAGAGACAGCTGAGTGTTTTGCGATGTAAAAAACTCAAGTATATTGAAAACAGACAAGTAAGATACGATGGAATATGTTGGCCGGAAAAGATTGTTTTCTCTCAAGAAGGTAAACCCGTAGGTTACATAATGCAGCGGGCTTATGGTACAGAGATGAGTAAAATTTTCGATGGTGAAGAAAGTATTCTGGAGAGCTTTCCGAAGTGGAACAGAATCGATCTTGTTGAGCTGTCGATTAAATTACTTGAAAAGTTTATTTATCTCCACTTACTCGGAATTAAAATCGGAGATATCAGACCGCAGAATATAGTAATCGGTGACGACGGATCAGTTTTTCTTATTGATATGGATAGCTGCCAGATAGAAGATTATCCGTGTCCCTTTGGCGATGAGGATTTCACTCCTGCAGAGAATCAGGGTAAATCGTTTGATTCTTTCCTCAGAACTTACAGAAATGAGCGTTTTTCAATATTTGTACTTATTTTCAACGTGTTGTTTCTTGGCGTTCATCCTTATGCACAGAAAAACGGTGCAGAAACTATAGCTGAAGAAATATATTCTCATGCTTTCCCATATCCAGTGGACCGTAAACAGAAATGTGAGCGTGCACCGATCGGAGGATTTGACCGTTTGTGGAATATTACTTCACAGGAACTGTGTACTTTGTTCTACAGCTGCTTTAAGGAGGATAAAAGACCTGATATCATAGAGTTATTTATGCAGCTCGAAAAGTATCGCGATTATCTAAGATCAATAACTGATAAAAACGACATTGATCTTACTCTCAGCTTTGAAAGTGTCGTTTTTGATGATATCAAAAATGATGTTGTTGAGCCGAGAAATATTAATGTAAAACCGATTCCGCGAACGTGGATGACTCATACTATTGATCCACCGGTTAACAGTGTCTCTGCAACTAATATAAATCAGACTGTTCAACCTGTTGCTACTCAGAACAGTGTGCCGCAAACCAAAAACGGGAAAAAGAGCAAAAGCACTGTTGTACTGTGGATTATAATTCTGGTTTGTCTGTATTTACTTGTAACGTTCGCAATGGTCTGGTCTTATATGAACGGAAGTGATTCGGGCGCGGCTTTTGTCAAACCTGTTATAGACTATTTTAATACTATCAGTTTAGGAGGATAAAGATTATGTCAATTGAAAATTTAGGACCCGGAGATTTTGGTAGAGGAACAAAGAAGAGATTGCCTATTTGTTTTTGCCTCGATGCAAGCGGATCGATGGAAGGCGAGAGAATGGAATGTCTTAATGAGGCTATCCGTACTTTCGTTGATATTATGAAAGGAAACAGTAATGCATCAGCAGCTGATGTTGCAGTTGTTACTTTTGGCGGATACGTAGATATTGACAAACCTTTTGCTTCGCTCAGCAAGCAGGATATTCCCGTAATTGAGTCTCGAGCACATTCACTCACACCGATGGGTGGCGGTATTTCAGCAGCTCTTGATTTGCTTGAACTCAGAAAGGCAGGCTATAAGGAGCGCGGAATTAAGTACTATCAGCCCTGGCTTGTACTTATCACTGATGGTAAGCCTGAGGGCGAAAACGCAGTTCCTGAGATGGAGGAAGCCATAGTAAGGCTTAATGCACTTGAAAATGAAAACAAGCTTGTAGTATTCAATATCGCTGTTGGCGACGAAGTTGATATGAATACTCTTGCGAGAACATCAATAAAGAGAGAAGCCCCTATCAGAGTCGATGAAGCTAACCTCAACGAGCTTTTCCAGTTCCTTGGATCAAGCTCATCCAGTGTTATTAATGGCAACGGTATTCAGCTTGTTCCGCCTTCAGAGGAAACTTTTGAAACTTTACCCGAGGGCGTTGAAATAGATCTTGAAAAATGGTGCTTATAATCGGAGCGATTTTATGAAAATTATAACATGTAATTTCCGTGGGCGAAAGCACTCGGAACGAAACGAACCCTGTGAAGACAGCGTTTTCTATATAAAGGGTTCTGAAGTAGTAACAGTTGCTGTTGCTGACGGGGCAGGCAGTAAAAAGTATTCGCACGCAAAGCAGGGTGCTGACGCTGTTACAAAAGCTGTTTGTAATTTCTTTGAGGCTAAGTTTGATGATTTTTTTGATAGCACAAACGAGCTTGAACTCAGAACGGTTATACAGACTATTTGCCACAAAGCTTTGAAGGAAAAAGCAGCTGAACTCGGACTTGATTCAATTGAGCCGATGGCAAGTACATTGCTCGTCGTATCTTTTAAAGGTAATAAGGCTGTTTCTGTTCAGATAGGTGACGGTCTTATAGGAAGATCTTTTCACGGTGAGCTCGAACCTGTCACTCTTCCGCAGAATGGTGAATATGCAAGTTCCACATACTTTGTAAACAGCGCTGATGCATATAAAATGATACAGATCAGAAAGCTTTTTCTCAGCGGTACGTCACATATATTCCTTATGACAGACGGTATTGCTGATTGTATGTTCAACGATTTCAATGGAGTTTTCAATAATTCTTTGAATATGATTCTTGAGGCTTCAGAGGAACCTGATGGTGAGGAGAAGGTTCAGCGTGCTGTTAAAGAGTGTATCGTTGACGCTGATCCTATGTCTGATGACTGCACAATGGCAGTAATATGCTTTAATGAGAAGGCTGACTCTGTTGAATCAGAGAGTTATAGCTTAGCCGAGTTTATGGTTACCGAACCGATTGGAAGTGAAGCTGTTTTTCAGCCTGTTGAACAACCTGTATCGGTTCAACCTGAGGTTTGTGAAGATGGTGTAATGCCATCTCCTGAGATTGTACCAACAGTGGTTCAACAGTCAAATGCTGACAAGAAAAAAGGCTCATCATGGAAAATAATCGTTGTTGCTGTTGTTTTAGCGATAATTACAGTTGTTACAGCCGGAGTTATTATTCATTTCAAATCTGATGATAATAAAAAAACAACAAGCACAACTGTTCCGAGGCCTTCTGTGGTAACTTCAGTAAGTTCAACTTTACCCGGCACGTCTGTCTCTTCTGAGCAAACGGAAAACGAAAATAATGCTTCTGATGGTGAAGTAGTGCCGTTAAATAATATCAGCGGAACCATACCTTTAGATGATTGATTATTAATTCACTAATTAAACTTAAAAGGAGAAAAATAAAATGAGTACGGATAATTCTAAATACGGTATTTCAAAAGAAGATATCAGAAAAGCTGCTTTGGGTGATTTTGATGATTTTGAGCCTGAGGTAACTCCTGTACAGCCACCGCAGAGTACTCCTGCATTTGTTCAGAATGCAGCACCTGTTGACACAGGATTCAGTGTTGTACCTCCGTCAGACACAGTGAGCGAACCTGAAGATTTCATTTTCTGCACAAATTGTGGACATAAGTTACAGGCTTCTTCAAAATTCTGTCCTCTTTGCGGTACTTCAATGATTCAGGAGCCTGAACAGATAGTAGAAGATGTGTATTCTGACTCTGATTACGTTCAGGACAACCAGTATAATCAGTATGCGCAGTATGATCAGGATGATCAGTATACACAGGATGCACAGTACGATCAGTACGCTCAGGATACTCAGTACGATCAGTATGCACAGGATACACAGTACGATCAGTACGCTCAGGATACTCAGTATGATCAGTACGCTCAGGATACTCAGTATGATCAGTACGCTCAGGATACTCAGTACGATCAGTATGCACAGGACACACAGTACGATCAGTACGCTCAGGATACTCAGTACGATCAGTACGCTCAGGATCCTCAGTATATCAAGAATCCTCAGAATCAGGTTTATCCTCAAGGTTATCCTCAGGGTTATCCTATGCAAGCACCTGTTCCTGCACAGATCCCGGGTAAGGGATTAGGCATTGCTTCGATGGTATTGGGTATAATTTCTCTTGTTTTTGTATGCTTCTCATATGTTGGTGTACCTCTTGGTATTATTGCAATTGTTCTTGGCGGTGTAGGAATTTTCAAAGCTAAGAAGGCCGGTATGAAGAACGGTATGGCTGTTGCAGGTCTTGTTTGCTCAATTATTTCAGTTGCAATCAATGTCGCTGTTCTTGTTTTAGCAGGTAGCCTTATCGGTTCTGTATTTTCGATGTTTGGACTTTAATTTGAATTAATACATAAAAACTCTTCGTCTGCTGACGAGGAGTTTTTTATATAAACGCAGAACATATGTTTGGAAATGTTTTCAAAACTGTTTACATTTAATTTGATTTAAGTTATAATAATAAGATAGTTAACGTAGTGAGTTGCATTAATATTTCTCATAAATTTTTTGAAAATCAGGTGATAAATTTGAAAAAGTTTCTTATAGTTGTCGATATTCAGAATGATTTTGTAGACGGTGCTTTGGGCACAGGCGAAGCTGTGGCTATCGTTGATAATGCTGTTGATAAAATAAAAGGATTTGACGGTGAAATTATAGTTACGTATGACACTCATAATCAGGATTATCTTCAGACATCTGAAGGTAAAAATCTTCCTGTTGAGCATTGCATCAAAGGGACACAGGGATGGGAGCTTAATGAAAAAATTGAAAATGCTCTTCTTGATAAAAAATATATAAGTGTTGAGAAGCCTACGTTCGGTTCGGTAGAGCTTCCTCAGCTTGTTCTTAAAAAGGCAGGGGGAGAAGATTTTTCGGTTGAACTTATAGGACTGTGTACGGATATATGTGTTGTTTCCAACGCGCTTTTGCTCAAAGCAAATTTTCCTGAAAAGCATATATCTGTGGATTCAGCTTGCTGTGCAGGTGTGACTCCTGATAGTCATAATGCTGCTTTGCTTACAATGAAAATGTGTCAGATTGATATTAAATAATCTGACAAAATTTGAAGGAATGGGGTTGTGGAATGGAAAAGTTCAAACTTGTATCACCATATAAGCCTATGGGTGACCAGCCTGAAGCAATTGCTTCTTTGGTTGATGGTGTAAACAAAGGTTTTGATGAACAGACATTGTTGGGTGTTACCGGCTCAGGTAAGACCTTCACAATGGCCAATATTATTGCACAGCTTAACCGTCCGACCTTAGTTCTTGCACACAATAAAACTCTGGCAGCCCAGCTTTGTACAGAATTCAAAGAATTCTTTCCCGACAATGCCGTAGAATATTTTGTTTCCTATTATGATTATTATCAGCCCGAAGCTTATATCGCTACAACTGATACGTATATAGAAAAAGATTCAGCAATAAACGATGAAATTGATAAGTTACGTCATTCGGCTACTTCAGCTTTATCCGAGAGGCGTGATGTTATCATTGTTGCCAGCGTTTCGTGTATTTACAGCCTTGGTGACCCTATTGACTACAGAAATATGGTTATTTCACTTCGTACGGGTATGGAAAAAAACAGGGACGAGCTGATTAAAAAGCTCGTCGAAATACAGTACGAAAGAAATGATATCGGTTTTGCCAGAAATAAGTTTCGCGTAAGGGGAGACGTTGTTGAAGTTTTCCCTGTATATTCTAATGAAAATGCTATTCGAATTGAATTTTTTGGTGATGAAATTGACCGTATAAGCGAAATTAATGCACTTACGGGTGAAATTAAAAATGTGATTTCTCATGTTGCGATTTATCCTGCATCGCATTATGTTGTTGCGCCTGATAAGATGGAAAAATGCATCAAAACCATTTACGCGGAGATGCTTGAAAGAGTTAATTATTTCCAATCTGAAGGTAAACTGTTGGAAGCACAGCGTATTATGGAAAGAACAAATAATGATATTGAAATGCTCAGAGAAACAGGTTTTTGTAAGGGTATTGAAAACTACTCAGCGATATTTTCTGACAGAAAACCGGGTGAACCGCCATTCACTTTGTTAGATTATTTTCCGGATGACTTCCTGCTTTTTGTCGACGAGTCACATGTTACGCTTCCTCAGGTCAGAGGTATGTATGGTGGTGACAGATCAAGGAAAGAAAATCTTATTGATTTTGGATTCAGATTGCCGTCTGCTTTTGACAACAGACCTTTGACATTTGATGAGTTCTATGAAAAAACACATCAGAAAATATTTGTCAGCGCTACTCCGGGCGAGCTTGAAAAGAATAAAAGTGTACGTGTTGCAGAACAGGTTATACGTCCTACAGGCTTGCTTGATCCGATTATCAGTGTGCGACCCACGGATGGTCAGATTGATGACCTTATTTCTGAAATTAATCTTAGAATTGAAAAGAAGGAAAGGGTTCTCGTTACTACATTGACCAAGAAAATGGCTGAGGATCTTACTGATTATATAGAGAATATGGGAATCGGTGTCCGATATATGCATTATGACGTTGACACCATTGAAAGAATGAAAATAATCAGAGATCTTCGCCTTGGTGAGTTTGATGTATTGGTTGGTATCAATCTTCTCAGGGAAGGTCTTGATATTCCTGAGGTTTCACTTGTGGCAATTCTTGACGCTGACAAAGAAGGTTTCTTGAGAAGTGAGACATCCTTGATCCAGACGATAGGACGTGCTGCCCGTAATGCAGATGGTACTGTTATAATGTATGCAGACTCCGTTACGCCGTCTATGGAACGCGCTATCAGGGAAACCCAGAGAAGACGAGAAAAACAGGAAGCGTACAACACAGAACACGGTATTGTACCTGAAACTATACGTAAGGACGTACGAGATGTTCTTGAAATTTCATCAGGTACGGAAAATAAGACAAAGAAACATCTTAGCCGTGCTGAGCGTGAAACGATGATCAAACAGCTCACCGCAGAAATGAAAGCGGCTGCGAAGATACTTGAGTTTGAACATGCAGCTTTCCTGCGTGATAAGATAAATAAACTGAGAGAGGGCAAATGATGCAACAGAAAAACATTGTTGTTAAAGGTGCGAGAGAGCACAATCTTAAAAATGTAGATATAAGTATACCCAGAGATAAGTTTATAGTATTTACCGGTCTTTCCGGTTCAGGTAAGTCATCTCTTGCGTTTGATACAATATATGCTGAGGGTCAGAGACGTTACGTTGAGTCTCTTTCTTCGTATGCAAGACAGTTTCTCGGACAGATGGAAAAACCCAGGGTAGACTATATTGAGGGTTTATCACCTGCAATTTCTATTGACCAGAAGACTACATCTAAGAATCCTCGTTCAACGGTAGGTACTGTAACTGAAATATATGACTACCTTCGCTTGTTGTATGCTCGTGTGGGTGTTCCGCACTGTCCGGTGTGTGGCAGAGAGATAAGCAGACAGAGTGTTGATACTATAGTTGATAAGATACTCGAGCTTGATGAGGGAACACGAATACAGATTTTGTCACCGATAGTTATAGGTCGCAAGGGTGAATATGTCAAAGAGCTTGAAAATGCAAGAAAAAGCGGTTTTGTAAGAGTTCGTGTTGACGGCATCACCTATGATCTGTCTGAAAAGATTCAGATAGATAAGAATAAAAAACATAATATTGAAGTAATTGTTGACAGGCTCGTAATTAAAAACGAGATAAAGTCACGTCTGACTGATTCGGTTGAAACAGCAACAAATCTTTCAGGCGGAATTCTTATTGTTGACGTTATCGGAGGAGATGAACTGCTGTATTCTCAGAACTATGCATGTCCGGAGCACGGTGTTAGTATAGAGGAACTCTCACCTCGTATGTTCAGCTTCAATAATCCTTTCGGAGCTTGTCAGAAATGTTCAGGTCTTGGCGTGTTTATGAAAATAAGCGAGGATATGGTTGTTCCCGATAAGAGACTCACTGTGCGTGATGGAGCTATCAAGGCTTCCGGGTGGAATGTTTCTGAGGGTGGCACGATTGCTATGATGTACTTTGAGGGACTAGCAGAACATTACGGTTTTTCACTTGATGTTCCTTACAACGATCTTTCAAAAGAGGCGATTAGGCTGCTGATGTACGGCACAGGTGGCAAGAAAATCAAGGTTCATCGTAAAAGTGCTTATGGTGAGGGAACTTATCTTACCGAGTTTGAAGGGGTTATCAATAATCTTGAAAGACGATATAATGAGTCAACAAGTGAGTACTCCAGAAATGAGATAGAGCAGCTTATGACTGTTGAGGACTGTCCTGAGTGTGGGGGAGCACGCTTGAAAAAAGAAAGTCTTTGTGTTACTGTTTCAGGTCTGAATATATACGAATTTTCACGTAAACCAATCAAGGAAGCAATCGAATTTCTTGAAAAAATTGATTTATCGGAACGAGAGATGATGATAGCCGAACCGATACTTAAAGAAATCAGAAACAGAATGAATTTTCTTTCAAGCGTTGGTCTTGAGTATCTTTCTCTTACACGTTCATCAGGCACCTTGTCAGGAGGTGAAAGTCAGAGAATCCGACTTGCGACTCAGATAGGTTCGTCACTTATGGGGGTTTTGTATATTCTTGATGAGCCCAGTATAGGACTACATCAGAAGGATAATTCAAAGCTTCTTGAAACTCTTAAGCAGCTCAGGGATGTCGGTAATACGCTTGTTGTAGTTGAGCACGATGAGGAAACAATGGAGGCTGCGGACTACATTGTAGATATTGGTCCCGGTGCCGGTATACATGGTGGTGAGATTGTTTGTGTAGGTACAGTAGATGATATTAAAGCTTGCAGTCGATCGATCACCGGACAGTATCTTAGTGGCAAGAAGAAAATCTCTGTCCCTGAGAAACGACGTGAAGGTAATGGCAAATACCTTGAGATAATCAATGCTAAAGAAAATAATCTCAAAAATATCGATGTCAGGCTGCCTCTTGGCAAATTCATTTGTGTTACAGGTGTTTCAGGTTCGGGTAAGTCATCACTTGTTAATGAAATTATTTATAAAAGACTTGCAAATGAACTCAACGGCGCAAAGCGATTCCCGGGTAAACACGATGATTTTAAGGGTATAGAAAACCTTGATAAAGTCATTGATATTGATCAGGCGCCTATAGGTCGTACTCCGAGATCGAATGCTGCGACTTATACCGGTGTATTTAATGATATAAGAGATTTGTTTGCGATGACAACTGAAGCTAAGGCAAGAGGTTACAAGGCTAACAGATTTTCTTTTAATGTTAAGGGCGGTCGTTGTGAGGCGTGTCAGGGTGACGGCATTGTAAAGATTGAAATGCATTTTTTGCCGGATATTTTTGTTCCATGTGATGTGTGTCATGGCTGTCGTTATAATCGCGAAACCCTTGAGGTTAAGTATAAGGGCAAAAGTATATATGATGTTTTGGAAATGACGGTAGAAGAGGCTGTTGAGTTTTTCTCAGCTGTACCTAAGATCAGAAAGAAGCTGAATACCTTGTATGAAGTTGGTCTTGGTTATGTAAAGCTTGGTCAGTCTGCAACAACGCTCTCGGGTGGCGAAGCTCAAAGGGTGAAACTGGCTACGGAACTTTCGAAAACTTCTACAGGAAAAACTATTTATATTCTTGATGAACCTACAACGGGATTGCATACCGCTGATGTTCATCGTCTCATCGATGTTTTACAACGTCTGGTTGATAAAGGGAATACCGTCTTGGTTATTGAACATAATCTGGATGTGATTAAAACCGCAGACCATATTTTAGATCTCGGTCCCGACGGCGGTGATAAAGGTGGACTGATCGTTGCTGAAGGTACACCGGAAGAGGTAGCTGAGGTTAAAGGCTCGTATACAGGAGAATATCTTAAGAAAATACTATAAAAACAAGCCACAGATTTTGTATCTGTGGCTTGTTTTTTAGGTTATGTTTTAAACTAAGTCAATCGATATTTTTAGGAATATCAGTAAGCTTATCAAGCTCTGCAAAAAAGTTATCGATTGAGTTGAATGAATCTGGAATATCATCGGTAGGGGTGTCTTCAACAGGAAGTGTGATTTCGTCGTATTCCTCTGTTAGTTCGTCATCGTATTCATCGTTGCTGATTGAATCGTTGGGAGAGGGGATATATTTTGGAGAAACACGATCGGGTATCTGAGGGTTGCTATTATGATTATCGGTCTCTTTGTCGACTGGCTGTATTGTTACTTTGTTCAATTCAGCAGAAATATGGTCAGCATTTTTGCCCATTACTTTTAATTCGTTATTAAGTGCGTGAACTTTGTTCATAAGCGATTCGAAATCTTTATTGCTCTTTTTAATATAAGTGTCGGTCTCACTCATATATTGATTTGCCTCTTTCTTTGCGGCTGTGATGATTCTGTCAGCTTCATTTATTGAAGTATAGGCTTCCGAATAATCGTCTGTGGACATATCTGCAAGCGCAGTAAGCTCCTTAAGCTGCTTGTTAAGCTTATCGATTTCGACATCTTTTACAGAAATTTTTTTCTTTATTTCGTTTATCCTTGATTTGGTAACTTCAATCTGATTACGATGGTCAGATGATACGCTCTTCGATTTAAGTTCAGATATGCAATCAATAACCTGACGTCTGTCAAATCCGCCGAAAATATTCTTTTTCAGGATGAATTCCATACTCATTTTATTATCTCCGCAAAAAGTTTATAGTCTATGTTAACATATTTTACAGAAGTTTTCAATATCTTTTGCTTTTGAGCTCTTATATACTTCTTGCACATAATTGGGGGATGTGATATAATTTTATATATAGATAATATTTCCTCGAGGTGGATTTATGCTGGTTTATACTTGTGAACAGATGCGTGTTATTGAAGAAAACGCTGATGTAAACGGTCTTTCTTATGTTCAGATGATGGAAAATGCAGGTAATGCATGTGCTGATAAAATTCATTCCGTACTCAGCGGAATGGGTGGGGTGAGCAAATCCGTTGCCATAGTCTGCGGCTCGGGCAAAAACGGAGGAGACGGCTATGTTATAGCACGTAATCTCAGTGAAAGGGGTTATAATGTCAAGCTTATTCTGGCGGATGGATTTCCTACGGCATATGAGTCTAAGATGATGTATTCGTATCTGGAGGGAAAGTCAATTGCTATCAGTGAGCTGAAAAATGATTTTTCTGCTTGTGTGAGTGCTTGTATGTCTTCGAGCGGCATAGTTGATTGTGTTTACGGTATAGGCTTTCACGGTCAGTTGAATGAAACGATATCTTCTTTTTTTAATGAAATATCACGTTCAAGAGCTAAAAAGTTTTCAGTAGATATTCCCAGTGGTCTTGAAGGAAATAGTGGTGATATAAACTCAGTATATTTTAAAACTGATTACACTTTTGCTATTACTTGTTATAAACCGGTCCATATATTCAAACCTGCTTGTGAAGAGTGTGGCATTATCAAGCTTATTGATATCGGAATAGGCAAAGAGTCGTATGAAGCTGTTGGCTCTGAAGTGATTGTTTCAGCAGAACAGAGTGAAATTAAGAGATTTTTTAAATCCAGACGTTCTAATGCTCATAAAGGTGATTTTGGTAAGCTTCTGTGTGTAGCAGGGTCAAGAGATATGCAGGGTGCTGCGGTGATGGCTGCAAATGCAGCTGTAAACAGCGGGGTAGGACTTGTCAGATCTGTTTTTCCTGACGCTGCTTATGCACCAATTGCCTCAAAGCTGACCGAGCCTTTGACTATTGCGATGCAGTCTACTACGGAAGGCAATCTTAGCTTCAGAAATATCGAAAGACTTATTTCTCTTGCTAATGATTCAACTGCTATCCTGCTTGGCTGCGGTATGGGTTTTTGTGAGGATACGGTAAGAATAGTGGAGGCACTTCTTCTTAATGTAGATAAACCGATAATTCTTGATGCAGACGGAATAAATGCTGCAGCTGTTAATATTAATATATTGAAAGAATCAAAAGCTCCTCTGATCTTGACTCCTCATATCGGAGAAATGTCACGACTTACAGGTCTTCCGATAGAAGAAATTGAAAAGAACAGAGTCAAAGTAGCAAAAATGTTTGCTGCAGAATTTGGATGTGTACTTGTACTTAAGGGCGCAAACACTGTTGTTGCTGCACCTAAAGGTAATGTCTACATAAACAGAACAGGAAACGCTGGTATGGCTACCGGAGGATCAGGCGATGTGCTTGCCGGCATAATTTCTTCGTTTGTCTGTCAATCAATGGGTCTTCATTCTGCGACAATAGCGGGCGTTTATGTCCACGGATTGTGTGGTGACACAGCAATGAAAAAGTATTCAATGCTTGGTGTTACACCGACCAGAATGATAAATGAATTGGCTGAGGTTCTTTCGAATTTTGAACGTTAGGTTAGTGATTTTTTGTATAGGTTTATACTTACAGTGTTAATTGTTACTTCACTCACTTCGTGCGGTAACGATTGCAGACAACCGGATTATCCATTAAGTCATAATGGTAATGTTACGGTTGCCTATAATGGTATTGATTTTGAAGCTTATCTTGTTTGTAATTCGGATGAGGTGTCTTGTACGTTATTACAGCCTGATGTATTAAAAGGTTTTACGATAGAAAAGCGTGATGATAGAATATTAATCAGTAAAGATTCATTTGAACTTACATACGATACAAATACTCTGGATAAATTGTGTCCCTTTATACACCTTTTTGATGTTTTTCAGATGCTTAACAGTCAGAGGTATTCTTTTGTCGATGCGGGAGCATTTAAAATTTCAGAATTTCAGATCAATGGCAAAAACTGTAAGGTTACACTTGAAAAAGAAAATAACAATTTTGTACAGATTGATTATGACAAGTTTATTTTCAAATTTAAAGCATGAGATGGTTCATCTCATGCTTTTTTGAATATACTGTAGTGTTATCTTTATTCTGCTCCCCGAAAAAAGATGATTATTATGTCCTATGGTTGGCAAATATAATATTGAAATCAAACTTCAGGAGTGATTTAAATGACCATAAAGCGGGGAGACATCTATTATGCGGACCTTAGTCCTGTAATTGGATCTGAACAGGGAGGAATAAGGCCGGTACTTATAGTGCAAAATGATATTGGAAATAAATACAGTCCAACCGTAATTGCTGCTGCAATTACCAGCCAAAGATATAAAACTAACCTTCCTACACATATTCAGGTTGATGCTGAGGATTGCGGACTTTCAAAAGATTCTATCGTTTTGCTTGAGCAGGTGCGTACGATTGATAAAAAACGCCTTAAAGAAAAAATGGGTAACTTACATGAGCCTGATATGGCTCGGGTTAACAGGGCTTTATCTGTCAGTCTTGGTATATTTAATTAAAAGGAAAAGCACGGAAGGGCGGTGTAAAATAGGGATTTAATAGCCTTAAATCAATTCTTTTGGCGAATAACTTCGTTAAAACTCTCAAAATACGGCAGTATTTTATCGAGTTTATGCCTTGTCCTTCATCCAAAATAATAGGATTTAAGGTGCAAAGCAGTTTAAAGTCAGAAATTTTTCGTTCAGACGAAATGAATAAAACCTCGCAAGGCTGACGCCTTACGAGGTTTTTTCATAAAGTATAAGTGGGAAAGGGCAACTTTAAACCTGTCAAATCCCTAATTTACACCGACCACACCGAGCATTTTTTATTTTCTTTTATATGTACAC
>JAXJUJ010000160.1:0-15300 GCA_036309125.1 Acutalibacteraceae bacterium
GTTAAATCCCTGATTTACACCGCCCTTTGCAAGTCGCTTAGTTTTTATCCGTTATTAAAATGAGAATATAGTTGAAACCCAATAGCTGATGATTGTGTAAAGCATTGAAACGATTTCTCTGAGTCCGAGGCTACCAAGAACCGAATCAAGCTGTCCGTTCATCACTGTCTGATCTTCAAAGTCTACAAGTTCTTCAGTATTCTCTACAGGAGCACCGTTCATAATTCTGAAGGTCT
The DNA here is from genome assembly GCA_036309125.1 of Acutalibacteraceae bacterium. Classification (GTDB taxonomy): domain Bacteria; phylum Bacillota; class Clostridia; order Oscillospirales; family Acutalibacteraceae; genus CAG-488. Next base: position 237 of record JAXJUJ010000160.1, read on the forward strand.
GTGTTCTGTAGCCGATAGGAGTGATCGTATTCATCGCATAGCAGACTGTCACATTCACAGCCTTGCCTGAAACCTGAGGAATCTCGCCCTCAAATTCAACCTCCATAATCTCACCCGGAGCAAGTGTACGGTTTGCGTCGAAAGTAAATACAAGGTCGATTCCGTCACACTCAACTGCGGCAATCCTTACGTTGCTGTTGGCGCACACGTTTGTAACCGTAAGAGTTTTTGCTTCACTGCTCAGTATACCTTCGTCGCATCCGTCAAATGCAGCGTGTACTGTATGAGATGCATTTGTCGAGTATTTGAACTGCGGGAAATCGGGGTTTGAATAAACGCTTGTGATGTCATCGGTAAGAAGGAGAGTCATCATAAGCACTCTTGTGTAATTATCCTTGTAAGTCATTCCGTGGAAAAGACCGTCCACAAACCAGGTGTTATCAGGAAGGTAAGCTGTTGAAGCATCAATTTCCATTGACGGAGAAATCTTATCCTTACCATTGCAGTAATTGATCTGCTCGTATCCGTCACCGAATCTCTGACCGTAAGGAGCACAGGTTGCACCTGTTGATGCATTGGTTGTGATGATTCCGTCAGAGTTTTCATCCATACCTGTTACTATATGCTCGCCTGTTCCTGCGACGATTGAAATATTCATTCCGTTTTCAATACATTCTGCAAACTTTTCAGGCATTGAAGGAAGAATTTCATAGTGGAAACGGTCACTTATTTCGATAAGACGTGCACTCTCCTCACTGTCAAGAAGTGCTGCCTTTGCCTCTTCGTATCTGCCTACGGGAATGAAATCCCAAAGGCTGCCCCAGTAACCTATGCTCGGAAAAATCTTCGGGAAAAGTGTGCAAAGCAAGGTGTCGACAAAACCGAGCTGCTGAGCTTTTACAAGCCAGTTATAGTTCTCTTCAGTCATTGTGCCATTTTCGATGAAGCGAAGAAGACATTCTTCGTCAAATTCGATCGTAGCCATCATTGCATCGTAAGCGATGCCTGCACCACCGATTGCAGGTACAGTAAGGACAGCATTGTCAACGTCATCCTTGTATCCGTAAAGTGCGAGATAAGTTGCGCTGACCTGACCACCGTGGCTGATTGCGAAAAGATTTACCTTATCCTTACCACTGTGTGCCTTGACCTCCTGAACGAATGCATCAAGCTCCTTCGCACAGCTTTCTGCACCCATTCTGAAATCACAGCTGAAGTTATAAATATTCTCGTGACCTATGTACTGAGCGATTTCTTCTGAAATCTCAACTTCCTGTCTGTACTTTGTGTCTGTGCGATTTTCTATGAGATAAGCGTTATTTTTATGAAGTGCATCAGTATAGTCCTGATGAAGCTCATATGCACTCGTACCGTCAGGATTGCAACGGATTTTTTCAAAAAGTGCAGTCATTTCTTCTGCAAGGACATCAGTTATGTATTCCGCATTGTCAAAAGCGAACATACCAAGCCCGATACCTATGTCTGCAATACGGGCAAGAACTCGCTCGAGAACATAATCAAAATCAAGTCCCCACACGCTTTCTCCTGTTTCAAGACTGTCACCATAATAAAGATTTGTTGAGCTGTAGCCGGGAACGATAATAACGGGATACTCACTGATATCACCCTTCACCTCACCTGCTGCTGTCGCAAAAAGACTGCATGACGAAACCACCACTACAAGTGAAAGTAAAACACATAAAAGTTTCTTCATAAAATCACCCCTTCGGTATTATAAAGTAATTTTAACACTCCGAAAGCATTTTGTAAAGAAGCATAATAAAAGCAGGAGTTTCCTCCTGCTTTAAGTATTAATATTTAGTTGTAAACTTTGATACAAAGCCCTTAAACTGTTTTCCTGCTTCTGAGCCGTGGAAGAAACCGTCCTGTGATGTTGTTGAACCTGCAACTACCACCGTACCGTCTGAAAGAGTACAGATGCTCTTCGCGTTATCGTTGGTCTTGCCGTTAAGAACAAACTTATCGCAGGTCTGACCCTTTTCATCAAGATACATAATGAAGCCGTCATTTTCGCCACCGAGCTTTTCGCCGCTTAAATCACCGTCAACAGAATCAGTGTTACCTATCACTACAAATCCACCGTCAATTTTTGTGATTCCGTTGATATGGTCATCACCCTGACCGCCGATAAGTCTTGCCCAGTGAACATCGCCATCCTCGTTGTAACGGATAACATAACCGTCTGACTTACCGAATGTTGAGTTATAGATACCGTCTGCTCTCTTCTTTACGGTGAATGAACCTGCAACTACGCATCCACCGTCATCAGTAGCAATAACTGAATTATACTCACTGTTACCTGAGTTCTGGAGATAGTGCTTCCACTCGAGATCACCGTCTTTTTCGAGCTTCATAAGAACCGTATTCATCGCACCTGCAGAGCCCTTATATGAAAGTCCTGCGAAGTCACCGTCACTTGAAACAGTAACACAAGTTGCGAAAATATCGCCCTTATCATTTACGTCCAAAGCTGTTATATTGTTTGACATTGAACCTGAAAGAATTCTTCTCCATTCAATGTTACAGTTTTTATCAAACTTGAAAACAAAAGCCTTACGTGCATTTGAACCGCCCTTGAAGAAGCCGCTGTTTGATTCAGCCTTACCGCCGACTACAAAACCTCCGTCAGGAGCAGCTGCGACTGACTGAATGAACTCACCTGTTTCCTCTGCACTGCCGGGGAAAACATAAGTCCACATATGATCACCGTTTTTCTTCAGGCGAACAATCAATGCTGAGTGTGCCTTTGACTGCTTTGCGGGCTCTTCCTCAGCCATTGTAAGACCTACTGCAATTATCGTGCCGTCTCTGAGCACTGCAACATCATTGAACCATACATCTGCATCGCCGCCGAGATCATATTTCCAAAGCACATTACCCTGCGCATCATACTTGATAACAGCACTGTGACCTGCCCAATCCTTGCTTACACCTGTAAAATCACCGTCATAAGACTGTGAATATGCAGCAACTACATAACCACCGTCATCACACGCTGCAACAGCGTTGAAGTTATCAACACCCTTGCCTCCGAAAAACTTTGTATAGTCACCTGCCATACCTGTTATTGTTACGTCTGATTCTGTGTCCAGAGGAACAGTAACTGTAGGCTTGGTTGCTTCAGGCTTGTACGGATTCGGTTTTTCGTTTGTTGTGTAGTCCGGCTTCTCTGTTGTCGGAGAGAGGATAAGCTTTCCGTTTGAGTCATACATTCCTGTGTAGTAGAGAAGTGAACCGAATGAATTGGTCTGATTTTTAGTGTAAAGAATGTTACCCTTTGAGTCCATCTTACCTGTTGTGTAAATCTCAAGGCCGTTTGCATCCTTCTGACCTGTAGAGTAAATCTTATGACCTTCCTTGTCAAGAATACCCTTGTTGTCAGTAACGGTTCCGTCAGGAGCTGTAGCACCTGTGATAGCAGTGACATCCTCCATCTGTACCACGTCGCCTTCCTGAATGAGAGAAATACTGTCCGCCTCTTTATTGACTTCGTCATCATTGTTCTTACCGGGAACCTTCGCATTAATCATACCCGGAATAAACACGATACCCAGTGCAATCGCAACCACGAGTAAAACTGCGACAGCAGCAATAATTGCCTTTTTATTCTTACCGCCATTCTTTTTTTCTTTTTTAGCGGCATCGCCTTCGAGAAACTCTTTATTCTCTTTTGTATTTTCTTTCTTCATTTTGCAACCTCCGAAAATTAATACGAATACATAATAACACAAAGTTTGTTCTTTTTCAATATTTTCGTGCCGTTGTTAAAATATTATTAAAAATCTCCGCTGTCCTGAGACAACGGAGAAAATTTTTATTTCTGATAGATTTTCACATAGTCTACGATAAATTCCGTCTTGTAATCCTTATCGTAGTTTTCAATCTTATCAGCAGCAGGAAGACAAAGCGAAATTATCGGCAGAAGCTCTTCCTTTGAAACACCGTTTCCGAATGTTGAACGTGTGGTTTCAACGCCATTTATATAGAAAATATACTCTTCTTCAGTCCACTCAAGACCGTATGTGTTATATTCCTCGTGGACGTTGTTGCCCTTGAAGTCACCAAGTATAGCTGACCGGAAACCTTCCTGTACACCGTCAACACCTGCACAATGAATCGTGCTCGTTACACAGTCACCACCGAAAATCTAATCGGGTGAGCTGAAACATTCAAAGATATCAAGCTCAGCGCCACCGATACCACCCTGAGAATACTCTGCCTCATACGGATGATGCGCCTGAAGCCAGAATGCACTCCAGAAAGCCGCACCGTCACTGCATATGCAACGAATCTCGAAATAACCGTTAGTGTACCACTGAGTACGTGCTATTTCAGCGCCGTACCAGCCGGGACCGAATCTGCCGTCCTCACGGTATTCACCCGTCAGCACTACATTGCCGTCACGAAGAGAAACCTGCTCGGGAGCACTGTAGCCTCCTCTGTCACTACCGACACCACGATGATACCAGCTTTCCATATCAAGCTCATCACCCTCGAACTCATCATAGAAAACAAGCTCGTAGCCTGTGAGATCAAGCTCCTGTCCGCGTGGTGTGACAGGTGTGCCGAAAAGGAGCATACCACACAGCTCTATCACAGCCATCAGACCTGCAAAGAAATTTTTAATTGAAAAATCTGAAAACATTTCGCCAAGATAAGAAAAAATTCCTCGAAGTGCCCATTCCTCACGGTAAACAAGACCAAGAGCCTCAACTATTTTATCAAGCATAAAAAATCCCCCTCCGTTTTATAAACCCAATTTAGCACAATAAATCTCTGCTGTCAACAAAAAATCCGTTCACAGATTTCTCTGCAAACGGATTTAATTTATTTTGAAACGTAATTTGCCGGATTCATCTTTTCACCGTTCAGACGTATCTCGAAGTGGACGTGAGGTCCTGTTGAGTAGCCTGATGTGCCGATGTAAGCGACAACCTGTCCCTGACTGACACGCTGACCGTTGCTTACTGCAAGTGACTTGCAGTGACCGTAAAGTGAAACGTATCCGCCACCATGGTCGATCATAACGTAGTTACCGTAGCCTGAATTGCTGTAAACTGTACGGATTACCGTACCTGACTTAACGGCTACGAGATTTTTACCCATAGCATTCGGCATAGAAATGTCGATGCCTGAATGGAACTTATATGATCCTGAAATGGGGTCGCTTCTGTATCCGTACGGAGAAGTAACATAAGAACTTGAGTACGGTACAGGCCAGATCCAACCCTTTGAGTTAGCTGACTGTGAAGAGCCTGATGATGAACCTGATGAAGAGCCTGAGCTCGGCTTTGATGACTGCTGAGCCTTCAGGAAAGCTTCAATCTCTGCCTCAATACTGTTCATCTCTGAGTTATATTTGTCAATACTTACTTCAAGCTGCTTTGTCTGGTAATTGAGCTCACTGAGCTTTCTGTTAACTTCGTTTGACTTAGCTATGATTTCAGCCTGAGTTGCACTCAATTCATTTTCAGTAGCCTGAAGGTCTGCCCTTCTGCTCTCAAGAGTTTTCTTTTCTTCTTCGACCTGAGTTTTAGAATCTCTGAGATCCTGCTGCATTTCCTCAATTTCTTTAATTTCTTCATTGAGCTTTTCAACGAGCTTCTGGTCATTTGCCGTTACTCTCTTGAAAACTTCAAGTCGGTTAAAGAAATTTGAAAGAGATGATGATGCAGTAAAAAGCTCAAGAACCGAGGTTTCACCTGCAACATAATTAGCTCTGAGTCTCTGACAGTAAAGATCTACAGTCTGTTCAATCTCAACATCCTTCTGAGCTATCTGAGCGTCAAGATCTGCAATCTTTTTATCAAGCTCAGCTATCTTTCTCTCAGTGATGACGATGTCATCATTGATGATTGCCTGCTGACTGTTGACATTCTGAAGCTGACCGTTGAGCTGATTTATCTGATTGTTAAGCTCATTGATTATCTCTTCCTGCTGAGCTTCCTGTGCTTCGAGCTCCTTGATCTTATCTTCGCTTTCTTTTACCTTATCCTTAAGCTCTGACTGCTCGTTTTTAAGCGAAGTCAGACTTTTCGCGTGTGTTTCGGGAGCAAATCCACTCATGCCGATGATTACAAAAGAAAAACAGAGCAACAAAGAAAATACTCTTTTGAAAAGCTTAGTCTTCATCATCGTATACAACACCTCCGCGTTCTTTAAGATATTTCTGGATAGATACAAAGCTTCCGAAACCACCGGAAATTACACCTATCACTACAAAAGCTGCAAGAATATAGAGACAGTAAGCTCTGAAATCTACTACAGTGAAGTCTCTGCTTACAAGTCCGAAAAGCTCGTAAATCAAAGATTCGAGTAATTCGTAAATACCCCATACCGCACCGAGTGATATTACTGCAGAAATAAATCCGAGCAGCATACCCTCAACTATGAACGGCCAACGTACAAACCAATTGGTCGCGCCGACGGATTTCATAATGTTGATCTCGAGTCGTCTGTTGAACATTGTGATACGGATAGTATTTGAAATAATGAAAAGTGAGATTAAAAGAAGCACCACGATTATGCCCATACTTATATAGGAAATCGTTGAACGGATCTGAATGAGAATATCTGCGATATCCTTATTACCTCTGACAACGTCAACGTTGTCAATGCCTTCAAGCTTGGTAATGGTTTCGTCAAAAAGATTTTCATCTTCCATCGAAACCTCATACATATCCGGCAGCGGATTTTCAATATCCTTGAAAAGCTCTGATTCTGCATCAAACTCATCCTTTTCAAGTACATCCGCAAAAGCCTCTTCTTTGCTTACAAACTCACATTTTGTGACATTCTGCAGCAGAATGATGTCTTCCTTGACCTGCTTGACCTCGTCCGGAGTCGCATCCATATCAAGGTAAACAGAAACGATATTTTCTTCCTCAACTATGTTGAGAACAGTTTCCACATTTACGAGCACCATAAACGCAGTACCCATCATCACAAGACATGCCATAAGCACGGCGATTGATGCGACCGACATCATACGGTTTACCCAAAGGTTACGGAAACCTTCCTTAGTAAGATAACCTAAACGTCCTCTTTTTTTCATTCTGCGTCACCGCCTTTCTGACTTGCGGCTGCCGCAGCTTCATCATCCTCGACATAAATACGGTACGTATCCGTGTCGGAAACTATAGCATTGAGGAAATCCTCGTCGGGTTCAGTTTCCACTTTCTCCACGGGCTTTTCCTCAGGTTTTGCAATAAACTTCTGTGTAATCTTATTTTCGACAGGCTTCTTCACCTCAATATTGAGATGTGATGAAGGCTGCACCGGGATTCCGCTGCCTCCGACAGAACCGTCAGAAACAACTGCACCACCATCGAGCACGATGACACGATTATCGAAACGTCTTACAAGATCGTGCGCGTGTGTTACCATAATAACTGTAGTGCCTGTCTCATTAAGTCTTTTGAGAAGACCGACGATTTCAAGCGACATCTGCGGGTCAACGTTACCTGTCGGCTCGTCTGCGATGATGATATCAGCATTATTTACAAGTGCTCGTGCAAGAGCGACTCTCTGCTGCTCACCACCTGAAAGCTCATTGGGATAACAACGTGCCTTCTGTGAAAGTCCGACGATATTTATAACGTACGGAACTCTTTTACGGATGTCTTTTTCCCTTGCACCGACAACTCGCATCGCAAATGCGACATTGTCATAAACCGTCATATTGGGAATGAGTCGGAAATCCTGAAAAACGATACCCAGATTTCGTCTGAAATAAGGAATCTTACGTTTTTTCATTTCTCCGAGGTTATAATCTTTAATTTTAATTGTGCCTGATGAGGGTACTTCTTCGCGCATCATAAGCTTCAGGAATGTACTTTTTCCTGCACCCGATGCACCGACAACAAAAACAAACTCTCCCTTGTCAATATGAATATTGACATTATTGAGTGCCTTTGTACCGTTGTCGTACACCTTCGACACGTTTTTAAAGTCAATCATACTGTTTTCTCCGGAAATTAATATTTGATCGGATTAGCATCAAGATATTTCTTAACCATAAGAGCTACTTTGAACACGATAGCATCATCAAACTCACGAAGATCAAGTCCTGTAAGCTTCTTGATTTTCTCAAGACGATACACGAGAGTGTTACGGTGAACAAATAACTTTCTTGAAGTTTCACTCACATTGAGGTTGTTTTCAAAGAACTTCTGGATAGTAAAGAGAGTCTCCTGATCGAGGCTTTCGATTGATCCGCGCTTGAAAACTTCGTGAAGGAACATATCGCAAAGTGTAGTCGGGAGCTGATAGATAAGACGTGCGATGCCGAGGCTATCGTATCTGACGATTGCCTTTTCTGTGTCAAACACCTTGCCTACTTCAAGGGAAACCTGAGCTTCCTTGAATGAACGTGCAAGCTCTTTGATGCCTACTACAGCTGTGCCTATACCAACCTGTGCATGAACATAAAGCTCTGTTGAAAGAGAGTCAACTATTGAGCGTGAAAGCTTTTCAAGGTCTTTCGACTCAACGTTACTCTTAACTTCCTTGATAAGAGCGATATCTGTTTCACTTACATTAACAATGAAGTCCTTAGACTTGTCCGGGAAAAGATTCTGGATAACATCATATGCGGATGCATCTGACTGCTCGGGAATTCTGATAAGAAGAACTACTCTTGAAGCGTCGTTGTTAAAGCGAAGCTCACGAGCCTTGAGATAGATGTCGCCCGGAAGGATATTATCAAGAATAACATTTTTGATAAAGTTGTTTCTGTCGTACTTTTCGTCGAAGTACTGCTTGAGGTTGCTGAGTGCAACCGCACTGATATTAACGTACTTTTCAGCAAGCTCGTCATCGCCGTCAACAAAAACTGCATACTCAGGATGAACCTGATTTCCGAAAGTCTTGTATGTACAGCCATTTACAACGCAGATATCGGAATCCATAAAGGTTGTTGCTGCCGCAATTGAGTTGACCTCGCCGATTCTTCCGAGCTCACTGCAGGAAATGATTGTACCTGACTCGTCGATAATACCTATTGTTCTGTCAATAGCGTTCTTCATCTGATGTATCACGCCCTGGAAAAGTCTGTTTGACATAATAAAACTCCTCACTTATGAATAATTAACATCAACATATATCCGGATTTGTGCAAAAGCACAACATCGACGGATATTTATACAAAATGCCAATCTAAACATATACATTTTACACAACCGACGCCTTTTTTGCAAGTGTTTTATACGTTTTTTTGAAAAATTTTTTCAAAAATCGGGTTTTTGCTCTATGATTTTATAAAAAAGTTACAAATATTACCTCGTTTTTCCGTGTGTTTTGTTTTGTGTAAAATCACCATGTATTGTGAATTTTTCAATTTCAAAATCGTTTTGAACACAATATTTTGATTTCTTATAGTCAAAATTGACAAAAAAACTCGCATATATTGTATCATTTGAAAAATTATTTTTTATCTGCAAAATTTTAAACAAAAAGCATTATCTGTACACACATCTGCCATGTCACCTACAATGCAAAAACAGTCAGAGGAATATCCTCTGACTGTTTTTTAATGTAATTTCTTCTTTTTTAACGGAGCTTTGTTACCTTTATCATCCACAACACGGATGCTTTCGAGCGACGCTACGAGATTTCTTTTATAAGATGCGATATACTCTGCACGAAGCTGTGCACGCTCTTCAAGCTCTTCAGGAGTAAGCTCCTGCTCTTTTGCCTTTCTTGCAAGCTCGTTGATTCTGTCAATTTTCTTCTGATCCATTTATTTTACCTCCGATAGGACAAACCTTCATACATATTCCGCAGACAGCACCTCTGCCGATATGCTTAAATTTCTTTTTCATATATTCACTGCATTTTTCAGGGTTGAAAACATCTTCCCTCTCCATTCCCTCCTGCCAGAGTGCACCGTTGATTGCACCTGAAGGGCATTTTTCAACACAGAGATTACATTCGGTACAGGGAGAAACATATTCCTGCTTTTCACACTCAAAGGGACAGTCGGTAAACAATGTGCCGAGTCTTACTCTCGCACCGTGTTTTCTGTGAAGGAAAAGGCTGTTTTTCCCTATTCCTCCCAAGCCTGCGAGTGAAGCGATTTTCTTATGAGAATATCTGCCGTTATAATTCCAGCCGTCTTTATTTATACTCTGCGAAGCACCGACGGGAATGTATTTATATCCGTTTTGCTCAAGCAGAAAGCCTGCCTGAAGAATAATACGGTCTATAAAGGCATTAACGGTGCGGTAATGGTGAAAATAAGTGTGTGTCGGTTCGTCTGTGATTTCATCAATCACTGCATCTGACAGCTTAACCACAATACTCACAGCATAGCTTTCCGTACCGAAAGGCCCATCACTGACAGCTGTAAAACCTACGTCCGCAACACCGTTATCTTTAAATAGCTTTACAAGTTCATCCTGTAATTTCATACCGTTCTCCGTTCTTTTAACCTTTCACACCGTAAACAGCTGTTATAAGTGCCGCATAGTCACCGATTGCATCACCGAGAAGTGCAGGCTTCACAACACAGCAGTCTGCCGTATAGGAAAGGGCTTCCTTGCGTATCTCCTTTTCCATAGCCGGACGCAACAAATCCTCGCTACGTGCAAAAACGCTTCCGATGACAATACATTCGGGATTGAGGATATCCATAAGCACCGACAGCATCCTGCCGAGATACTTTCCGCTTGTCGCGTAAATTTCCTTTGATTTTTCATCACCGTTTTTTGCAGCCTCAGCAAGTTCTTTTGCTGTTTTATCAAGTCCGAAAATTTTTGCGAGATTCCTGATTCCTCCACCGCTGCAATAGCCCTCTGCCGAACCTTTTTTGCCGTAGCCTTCGGGACCGTCCTCAGTCAGACGTACGTGACCGACCTCGCCTGCCATATCCGACGTACCGACATAAAGTCTGCCGTCAAGGATAAGCCCTGCACCGAAGCCTGTGCCGAAAGTCAGGAAAATCATATTTTCAGTTTCCCTTCCTGCACCGAGCTTCCACTCTGCGAGTGCGCAGGCATTGGCATCATTCTGCAGAAAAACAGGCACATTGAACCTCTTCGAAAGAATTTCAACGATAGGCACATCAATCCACTTCGGCAGATTCGGAGGACAAAGAACCACACCGCTTTTACTGTCAAGCGGTCCTCCGCAGGAAATACCGATAGCTTTAAAGCCTTCTTCTTCTGAAATTATTTCAGCAAACTTTTCAATGATTGACATCGGATCCTCGTCGACCTCTGTCGCGAAAGCCTTACGGGAAATTATTTTAATTTCTTCATTTTCGTATTCACCGACGATGACTGCACACTTCGTTCCGCCGATATCAATACCGATGTATTTTTCCATAACATCACCGCCGATAATTATATCACAAAGAAAGCTAAAAGTAAACCTGTGAAAAGAAACAGCAGGGTGAAACACCCTGCCGTAAATTACGCCTTATTCTGTGTTGCCACAATGTTGCTTCCGAAAACATCCTCGATGATAACATCACCGATTGAAACAGGAAGTGTTGCAACTGCACTGTTGATTATCTGCATACATTCAGCCATTTTTTCTTTCGGAATAGGCTTGTCTGTCTTAACGGAAACAAGGCTGCCGTCGTTGCACTTCACCGTTGAAGTAATTGTTCTCTGCGGATTGGTGCATTCATTTTCAGCATAAACCTTTCCTCTCGGACAAGTGTTGCCTTTGACATCAAGAACCTTTTTATCCTCTGTCTGAACAGTGAGTTCACAACCGAGCGGACATATAATACAAGTAAGCTTTCTTTCCATATTACATCTCCTCCAAAGAAAAACGCAATTCTTTTGCATTTTCGAATATTTCTTTCTTCAATGTAACAGACTCCATCTCACCCGGAGCAACCTTCACTCTCTTCTTTGTGAAAAGAACATTGTCACCGTCACTGACTTTAACCATTACATTTTTGTAAATATTTGCAACTCGGAAATATACAGCTACATCCTTCGCTTTGGTAATTCTCTGCGGAACGGTGTAACGGATCTTTCCGTCTGTGCTGATAGGAATAAGGATGCTTTCGTCCTGATTTCCTTTTATATATTCTGCAGCTGCCTTACCTGCGATTTCTGCTTCCTCAGAAACGTAGTCTACGAGATCGTGAACGTGAAGCACGTTACCGCAGGAGAATACACCCTCAGTTGAAGTCTGTCTGTCCTGGTCAACAACAGCACCGCTTGTAATATTTGAAAGATCAATTTTTGCAGCCTTTGAAAGCTCATTTTCAGGAATAAGACCTACTGAGAAAAGGATCGTATCGCAAGCGATATATTCTTCTGATTCCTTGATAGGTCTTCTGTTCTCGTCAACCTTCGCAATTGTTACGCCTTCAACTCTGTCCTTACCGTGAATCTTAACAATAGTATGACTCAGCTTAAGAGGAATATCGAAGTCATTGAGACACTGCTCAATGTTTCTTGCAAGACCTCCTGAATACGGCATCAATTCACACACAGCGTGAACCTTTGCTCCTTCAAGAGTCATTCTTCTCGCCATAATAAGACCGATGTCACCACTACCGAGAATAACTACGTTTTTGCCCGGAAGGTAACCTTTCATATTAACAAACTTCTGCGCTGTACCTGCACTGTAGATACCTGCAGGTCTGCTTCCCGCGATATTCAAAGCACCCTTTGAACGCTCACGGCAACCCATTGCAAGAATGACAGCTTTAGCTTCAATCTGAAAAAGTCCGTCCTCTGAATTGGTCGCTGTTATAACCTTATCTTCGGAAACATCGAGTACCATTGTATTAAGCTTGCACTCAATGCCGAGTTCTCTGACCTTCTTCTCATATTTCCACGCATACTCAGGACCTGTAAGCTCTTCGCCGAACTTGTGAAGACCGAATCCGTTATGTATGCACTGCTGTAAAATACCACCAAGGCTTTCGTCACGTTCAAGCACAAGGATATCTCTTATGCCGCTTTCATATGCTGCAACAGCAGCACTCATACCGGCAGGACCGCCACCTATAATTACTAAATCTCTCATTGATCCTGACCTCCTTTTGTTCGTCCGATGTTAATTACTGACTCTCCGCCAAACTTTGTTACGCCTTCATAAGGAATATCAAGCTCCTTTGCAAGAAGCTCAGTCACGTACGGGCCACAGAATCCACCCTGACAACGTCCCATCTGTGCACGTGTTCTGCGCTTGATGCCGTCAAGGTCGTGAGGCTGAGGATTGCGACGGATCGCGTCAACGATCTCACCCTCAGTAACTCCCTCACATCTGCAGACGATTTTACCGTATGCCGGATTTTCTTTTATAATCGCATTCTTCTCTTCCTGAGAAGCTTCAGCAAAAGCGTGATATGATTTTCTGATAGGATTGAAGTCAGGATTTTCTTCCATTTCAAGTCCGCCATCTCTGAGCATATCTGCAATATACTCTGCAATTGCAGGTGCAGATGTAAGACCGGGCGATTCAATGCCTGCAGCGTTGATAAAGCCTTTTTTAGGTGAATTGATAATGAAATCACCTGTGCTGCCTACTGAACGCAAGCCACAGAAGGATGTAATTGTTTTATTGAGTGCAACACCGCTTACGGTTTCGTGTGTATTGCCAAGGATATTTGCAAAGCCTTCAGCTGTAGTATCCTTATCATTCTTGTCCTCCATATCAAATGCAGTAGGACCGAGAAGCAAATTGCCGTGTACTGTAGGTGTTACAAGAATACCCTTACCCATTTTAGAGGGAGTTCTGAAGATTGTACAGGAAACAGTGTCACCGCACTCCTTGTCAAGAAGGATATACTCACCTCTTCTGGGATGAATGTCGAAAGAATCGTCGCCGATCATTTTTGCGATTTCATCAGCAAAAACGCCTGCGCAGTTAATAACACAGCGAGCTTCGACAGCATCATTTTCAGCAGAAACCTTATAACCGTTTTCGATTTCGTCAATGCAGATGACCTTGAAGTTACACTTCAGCTCTGCACCATTATCCATAGCGTTACCGACAGCTGCAATTGCCAGTGTATACGGGCATACGATACCTGCAGTCGGAGCGTACAATGCACAGTTAACATTCTCTGAAAGATTCGGCTCAAGCTTTTTAAGCTCATCCTTTTCAAGAATCTGCAATCTTTCAACGCCGTTTGTGATACCTCTTTTAAGAAGTTCATTGAGAACAGCTCTGTCCTCATCGTTGAAGCCGACAACCAAAGAGCCGTTATTCTTGTAGCTGACGCCAAGCTCCTTGCAGACTGATTCCATCATCTTGCATCCGCGGACATTGAGAAGAGCCTTAAGACTGCCTTCCTTTGCATCAAAACCACCGTGAACGATAGCTGAGTTTGCCTTTGTCGCACCCATAGCAACGTCATTCTGGCTTTCAAGGATACAGATTTTCAGCTTGTACTTTGACAGAGTACGAGCTACGAGACCGCCTACAACACCCGCACCAATTATGGCGATATCATACATACTTTTCATCTCCCAATCAGATAGATATATTGCCTTATCCGAAATATAAGCAATATTCTTCATTTTAACTTGTCTATTATATCACAATCTTTTTGAAATGTAAATTAACAAAGTATAATTTCCTTTAAATCACAGACAATAGTATCAAAGTTTGTAAATTAAGGAGAATTAATATATGAAAGCAACAGGTATTGTCAGAAGAATCGACGACCTCGGCAGAGTCGTAATTCCTAAGGAAATCCGTCGCACGATGCATATCCGTGAGGGTGCACCGCTTGAAATCTTCACAGACACTCAGGGAGGAGTAATTTTCAAAAAATATTCGCCCGTCGGTGAGCTTTCTGATGTGACAGAGCATTATTCCGATGTTCTCTACAGAAGCGTGAACACGCCCGTACTCATCTGCGACCGCGATCACGTGATTTCGTGCGCAGGAGTTTCAAAGAAGGAGTTTATGGAAAGGCACATCAGCGAAGAGCTTGAAAATGTTATGGAGGAGCGTAAGATTTTCACAGGCGATTCCGACAATCTGCTCTACCCCGTCAATGGAGTTTCACACGCTGCTTCCATAGCAGCACCCATCATCAGCAACGGTGATGTCCTTGGAGCAGTCA
>JAXJUJ010000161.1:0-8444 GCA_036309125.1 Acutalibacteraceae bacterium
TGATAGTCTGACGAAAGAAAAGCTACTCTGAATGCATCAGGATTTTTTCCCGAATGAGCTTTGATTACTTCAAAAGCATTTTCAAAGTTTTCGAATGTTGTGGTGGATTTATCTTCAAGAATAAATCGTTTTTCGTCGATGCCGAGATTGACGAGATGCTCCTTTATAATCTGAGCTTCACTTTTTTTCTGTCCGTCGCGGAAACAGCCTCCGCAGGGGATTACGAAACACTCCTTGTTTTCCTTGAGATATTCTGCGGCAGCGTTTATTCTTTCAAGAAGATGATCGCTTGGGGTTTCTTCACCGATGACAAGACCTCCGAGTACAAGCAGATAGTCACAGCTGTCACGGTAACCCTTTTTAGCATCTCTTATAACAAATGGGAGGTATCCTCCGACGGTGAGTGCAAGATATCCTGCGACACTTCCGACAGTGCAGAGCAAAATTTTGTAACCGATTTTCTTTGACATATAATCACGTCCTTGTTATTCGATGAATATATTATAACTTAAATTAGTTTTCTCTGCAAGATAAAAGAAACAGCACACTCCGTAAAGAGTGTGCTGCGAATTCTGAAATAAATTTTACATTGTGCCGAAAACAAACTTACAAACAAAGAGGATTGCGATGATTGTAATTGCGATATCTTTCTTTGTGTACTTACCTGTGAAGAGTGTGATAAGTGTGTAAGCGATAGCACCGATACCGATACCATTTGCGATAGAGTAGGTGAGGGGCATCATAATAAGTGTAAGGAATGCCGGAACAGCACTTCTCATATCCTTCATATCAACGTTAGCGAAGTTCTTAAGCATAAGAACACCAACGAAGATGAGAGCCGGAGCTGTAGCTGCTGCAGGAATAATATTTGCAAGAGGTGAAAGGAAGAGACATACTGCAAAGCAAAGAGATGTTACAAGGCTTGTAAGACCTGTACGACCACCTGCTGCAACACCTGATGCACTTTCAACGAATGTTGTAACTGTTGATGTACCGAGAACTGAACCTGCAACTGTTGCAACGGAGTCGCAAGTCATTGACTTGTTAAGCTCGATGGGGTCACCGTTTTCGTCAAGCATATCAGCTTCAGCAGCTGTACCGTAAAGTGTACCAATTGTGTCAAACATATCAACAAGGCAGAATGTTACGATGAGCATAATAACTGAGAAAATACTTCCGAGCATTTCGCCACCGAAAGCGTTCTTCCATGATTCAGCCTTGAAAATTGCTGTAATACCGATATCTGCAAAATCCTTGAACGGCTGTGCGATTGATGCCATATCAAGTGTGAAATCAGGCAACTGCCATGTTGCAAGGTAATAGATAACTGTTGTCAGAAGAATACCGACAAGAACTGCACCCTTGACGTTGAGCTTGGTAAGAATTGCAATGATAACAAAGCCGAGAAGGGCGATAACAGCAGGAGCAACGTCTGCCCACGTTACACCGTTGAGCTTAACAAACTGAACAAGTGTGTACTCGTTAGCTTCAATGATACCAACATTCTGGAAACCGATGAATGCGATAAAAAGACCGATACCTGCAGAAATTGACTTCTTGATACAGTCAGGCATAGCCTTTGCTATATATGCTCTTGCACCTGTTATTGAGAGAATAAGGAAAACAAGACCTGAAACAAGGATGATTATAAGACCTGCCTGATATCCGCTTATAACGTCATTTGCTGTAACGCTATCACCTTTAGCCAGAAGCTGCGGAAGGATGAATGAAACAAAGAAAAATGAGTTAAGACCCATACCGCAAGCCTGTGCAAACGGCATCTTTGCGTAAAAAGCATAAAGCAATGTGCCGAAAACAGCAGCGATGATCGATGCAATATAAACTGCATTCCAGACCTCAGAAACACCGGGAACACCGAAACTGAATCCGACAATCTGATTCGGGTTAACAATGACGATATAAGCCATTGCAAAGAATGTTGTAAGACCTGCGATAATTTCAGTTCTTACGTTTGAACCGCGTTCGGAAATTTTAAAGAACTTGTCCAAAAATACCTCTCCTTTAATATTAATATAAATTATGGTATAACCATATCTATATTATACTTAAATCTCATTTGTTTTCAATACTTTTAGTGTATTTTACTTCAAAAATCAACAAAAACCTACAATATGTATAAAATAAACTAAATTAAACAAAAAGCCTCCGTCAAAAAACAGAGGTTTTTATATATGATTCGTTTATCTGAGTTCTTTGGGTAAGGGACGGTGCTTTGCAGTGAATTCGATTACATCAATTCTGACAACACCTACTACCTCTGCCATTCTGTCTTCAAAGGTAAAGTCTTTGCCTGTCTGAACTTTCATAAGAGAAGAAAGTGCGATTTTTTTAGTTTCAACATCTTCAATGATTGTTGCAACACCTCTGCCCATAAGGGAAGAATATGTAATACCGTATTTGCAGGCAACTTCTCCTTCGAACGGTGTGATTCCGTATTCCATTTCAAAGAAGACCTTCGGGTTTGCTCTCATAACGTCAAGCTTCCTGCCCTGTCTTGCACAGTGAAGCCAGATGGTAAGCTTGTCGTTTTCATAAGTGTAACCGTAATTCATTGGTACGACGTAGGGTTCATCACCGTCAACGAGTCCGAGGTGAAGCACCTTTGAATTATCAAGAATTTTTAAAATTTCATTGATGTCCGTGACCTGTCTTTCACGTCTTGTCATTCCGTTCATAATGTTACCTCCGTTGAGTTTTGTTTTTTATAAAGTCTGTTTGCCTCGAAAAAGGCGAAGCAGATGCAGATGAAGGAATATACAGAGAAAATCAGAAATGGCATTATATCCGGGGTTTCTTTGAACATAGCGATGTATAAGACTATACCGATGATACCGTTGACAATCATACACGATGTGTACTCGATAAATGCAAACAGCGTCATAAACAGTATGATTACACCAAGAATGTTTGTGGCACTGTCGAGGAAAGCGTACTTTGCACCGAACAAAGGGAGGATTTTCCACATTGCAATAAGTGCAACAACGTAACCTGCGAGGAGTAAAAATCTTTGTTTCCACGTAAATTTCCGCAACACGGTTGATTTTTCCCACTTGTTTTTATTCCAGCGGATAAACGTGATGAGCTGCATCGGGAAAGAGAAAAGCAAAGCCTGAAATGCTGATGCAAGCAGCCCGTAATAAAAATAAACCGCAGCGTAGAGTATAGAATTGATACTGCCGAGCAGATTGCTGTAACGGTTTACACGTGACTGAAGCAAAGCGATTATCAAAGAGTTATAAAGCGGAAGGATGCGAAGAAAATTCTGTTTATAATAAATTCCTGAAATCGTTATCAGTATACCTGTCAGCGTCATAAGAATATATATAGTAATATCTTTTTTTGAAGGCTTGTTTCGTAATTTTTCCGACAAATCGATTTACCTCCGTTGAAAATGTCGAAAGTGATTATACCACATAGTTTGACACTTGTCACTTGATTTTTCTGTTTGCGATTAAAAATATTTGTTATTCTAAATTATTTGTTGACGAAGTCAGCAGATAAGTGTTATCATAAAAACATAAATTATCCTGAAAGGAAGTAAGACTATGACATTTTTAGCGAAACTTATGAGCTTTGTTATGCTCGTTCCGGCACTTTTCGGTTACTACAGCAATGATGCGAAGGATACTGAAGAGGCTTATCTTGCAGCAATCGAAAGCATTGCATTTGAAAACACAATCGAAACAGCTGTTCCTCAGATAGAAATTTATGATATGGTTGTTGATCATCTCAGATCTGAACTTCCCGAAGGAAAGACTGCAAAGAAAGCAATTATCATCGGATATGACGGATGCCGTGCAGATGCACTCACTCTTATCAAGGATAAGTATAGTGGTATAAACACTCTTCTCGAAGACGGAGCTTCATTTAACCTCGCATACTGTGGCGGTGTCAACTATCCTGACGGTGAAAACACTCAGGACACATCAACAGCACCGGGCTGGTGTTCAGTTCTTACAGGTGTATGGGCTGAAGATAACGGAGTTTACGGTAACGGTCAGCCGAAATCACTTGAATACAAAACTCTTATGACCGAGCTTGTTGAAGACGGTACAATAGATTCAGCTTCATTTATTACAAAATGGAACGGTCATTTCTCAAAAGATGATTCAACATATATCAACGAGAAGAAGTACTGTGAAGACAACGATCTCAACGTTTCATTCAACAAAACATCAGGCAATGAAGGCAGTATGATCAAGGCTGCTCAGGAACTTAAAAAGGCAGATTGTCCTGACTTTACAATTGCTATTTACGAAAACACAGACAGCAACGGTCACAACCTTGGTTTCTCAACAAACAATCCTTTCTACAAGTTAGGTTTTGATCACTGCGAAAAGTTTGCATACGATACAATCCGTACAATCAAAAACAGAGATACATTTGAAACTGAAGATTGGCTCATCATCATCACATCTGACCACGGCGGATACGGCACAGGTCACGGTGGACCGACAATCCAGGAAAGAATGACATTTATCGTAGCTAACAGATATTAATTCAGAATGTAAAAATCACCTTCATTGATTTCAATGAGGGTGATTTTTTATACTTAATAATTTTCATCAACCGTATTTTTGATCGCTCTTAAAAGTGAATCTTCGTGATTTGACGGGAGGTCACAGTTGTAATGCCAGATCATTACTCCGCCGTAACCGTTATTAATGGCATAGTCCGTTTTTTGTGCAATTACATCGGGCGTGTTGAACCAGAAGTCCTTTCCCGTATCGTTGCAATGATACCAACCGTTTTCGTCAATGCCTTCATAACAGCCATTATAACCGTACCAGTATCCTGACATATCAGTAGGTCGTGAGTAAAACGGCAGACCGATATTTACTTTTTCGAGAGGTATGCCGTAAAAACCGACTTTTTTTACCATACTCACAGTGTCTTCGTATGTTGAGTGTCTGCCGTTTTCGTCATTCATATCGTAAAGCATGAATTCAAAGGTGTCGATAGCAGCAAGAGCTTTGGATGAAAATTTGATATTCCAGTCGTTACATGCCACACCAAGAGTGTAGTCACCGAGTTTTTTGTCAAGCGAAACAAGAAAATTATTGTAATAATGCCAGGCTTTCAATGAAAGAGGATATTCGTAGTCAAAATGAACACCGTTAAAACTGTACTAATCAAGGACAGCGATGATGTTATCTTCAAGTACACCGCTTGTAAAAGCCTTGTTGTGTTCGTCGCTCTGAGCTTCCATCTGATCCTCCCATACATCAGAATCAGTGTGTCCCGACGGGCCGAGAAGGTTCAGCGTGATTTTAACATCTCTTTCGCCGATTGTATTTCGTATGTTCGCAAGAGCTTTTTCAAGCTTTTCTTTTTGCAGATTGACATTACCTTCATTGTCAAAAGATGCACACTCAAAAAGAATGACATCGGTTATAATATCGAAATCTTCAGTATGCAGACTATCAGAATTCTGAACATAATCAGCTCTGATATAGGTTGTTACTCTGAAATCTTCAACCTTTTCCATATAGTTTTCACCAATACCGAAAAGACCTGTCAAAAAAGATATAAGCGCTGTGAAAAATGCGGCAATTCGTTGAAAAAAGAACATAGTCAGTCCTCCTTACCGTTTTTTACTCAGGGAAGAATGTTACCTGCTGCTCTGTAGATTTCATACCATTCTTCACGTGTGATCTGAATTTCTGTTGCCTTCAGGCAGTCAGAAAGACGCGTTAAATTAGTAGTGCCGGTAACAGGCTGCATTTTTGCAGGATGACGAAGAATCCAGGCGAATGCCATAGTTGTTTTTGAAACTCCGTATTTGTTACCTATTTCCTCAAGTTTCTCGTTGAGTTCAGGGAACTTCTCATTATCTATGAAGCAGCCTTCGAAAAATCCGTACTGCATCGGTGACCAAGGCTGAATGGTGATTTTATTAAGACGGCAGAAATCGAGTACGCCTCCGTCACGGTTCACACCAGAGTCATTATACATATTGACGTTGATACCTGACTGAATCATAGGAGCGTGCATAATTGAAAACTGAAGCTGGTTCGCACAGATCGGCATATCAAGTGAATTCTGCAAAAGCTGAATCTGATACGGATTCTGATTTGAAACACCGAAATGACGAACCTTGCCGGAAGCTTTAAGATGATCAAAAGCTTTAGCCACTTCTTCGGGTTCCATCAAAGCATCGGGACGGTGAAGCAGAAGCACGTCGATGTATTCTGTGCCGAGGCGTTTAAGACTGCCGTCGACAGAATTTACAATGTGCTCATAGGAAAAATCAAACTGACCCTTGCGGATTCCGCACTTGGTCTGAATGATAATATCTTCACGCCTTGACGGTGTAAGTGCTTTGCCGAAAACTTCTTCACTCTTGCCGCCACCATAAATGTCAGCGTGATCAAAGAAGTTTGCACCGTGACTCAGGGCTGTATCTACGAAAGCAGACACTTCTTTTTCTTTCATATCACTTATTCTCATACAGCCTACAGCAACGGTAGGCACTTGTATTCCGCTTTTTCCAAAATCTATTTTGTACATATCACTATTTCCTTTACATTTTTTTACATTATAGCATATTGATTCAAATAAATAAAGAGGGAGAATAACTTCAAAAATTTAACAGTTCATTTTGGTTGAATTTTATAAACTCAGTGTGGTATAATCACAGACAAAAATATATCTGACTCAGGGGGTATAAGTATGGCGTGGTATGATGAGGCCATATTTTATCATATTTATCCGTTAGGGATGACAGGTGCTCCGAAGGTTAATTCCTACGAAGGGCCTGTGCAAAGACTCAATAAATTACTGCCGTGGATTTCTCACGTCAAAGAAATCGGTTGTAATGCACTTTACATCGGTCCGCTTTTTGAATCTGTCGGTCACGGCTATGAAACAACGGATTACAAAAAGCTTGACAGCCGACTCGGCACAAATGAGGACCTGAAAAAATTTGTCGCCGAATGTCACGAGCAGGGAATACGTGTGATTTTTGACGGTGTATTCAACCATACGGGACGTGATTTCTTTGCTTTTCAGGATATCAGGCAAAACAGAGAGAATTCACGTTATAAGGATTGGTACTGCAAAGTGAATTTCTGGGGAAACAATTCCTTCAATGACGGCTTTTCTTACGAAAATTGGGGAGGGTATGACCTTCTCGCGAAGCTGAATCAGCGCAATCCCGAGGTGAGGGACTATATCTGCGATGTTATCCGTTTCTGGGTAAGTGAATTTGACGTTGACGGAATCCGCCTTGATGCGGCTGACGTTATGGATTTTGAATATATGAAGTCACTTCGTCAGGTTGCAAATGAAGTCAAGACTGACTTCTGGCTGATGGGTGAGGTCATTCACGGTAATTATTCCCGTTGGGCGAATGACGGCACACTTCACTCAGTTACGAACTATATGCTTCACAAGGCACTGTATTCTGCACATAATGACCACAATTATTTTGAAGTGGCGCACACAATCAAATATGTAAACGATATGGTTGGCAACCGTCTGAAGCTTTACACCTTCGTTGACAATCACGATGTTGAACGTATTTACACGAAGCTTCTTAATAAATCTCATTTTGTACCTGTTCACATTATGCTTTATACTCTGCCTGGAATTCCGTCAGTTTATTACGGTTCAGAGTTCGGTATCGAAGGCAGAAAAGAGCGTGGCTCGGATGATTCTTTACGACCAGCACTTGATTATAATGACTACCAAGATGCTGCTGAAACAAATCCTTGCACAAAGCTTATTTCTTCTCTCGGTAGAATCCGTCAGAACACACCTGCACTTTGCTATGGTGATTACAAGGAGCTTGAGCTCAGAAACACCTGCTTTGCATATTCAAGAACACTTGACGGTAAATCAGTAATTGTAACGGTCAATAACTCAGACAGCGATGTTCAGCTGAATCTCGCTTGTCCGGATGATTCAGAATATAAAGGAGCACTGACAGGGGAGAGCGTGCCTGTAAAAGACGGTCACATTCAGGTGAACATTCCTGCGAATTACGGTGAAATCTGGATTCCTTCTGAGTTTTCGGGCGAAAGCTTTGCTCCGATTAAAACGGTGAAAATTGAAAAAGCTTCCGAACCTGTGAAAGTTGCTGAAAAAATTGAAATCCCCGAACCGTCAACGGTAGAGGAAGATAATTTTACGAAAAAAACAGCTTCAGATTTGAATAAACCTTACGAAGAAATGAGTATCGAAGAGCTTCAGGAGGCTATCCTTGAGAAAATGAGGAAAAACGGTCCTGTGACGGAGTATATGCTCGGCACTGTCCGTGAAAATACCCACCACGGCTCGTTGCTGAATTGGGTCAGAAGCTTTAATTAAATGCAAATAAACAAATTCGGGTTTGTAGGTATCTTTAAATTCATACAATTCCATAGCGCCCCTGAAAGGGGAGCTGTCGAACGGAGTGAGACTGAGGGGTCGTTGCATAGCAA
>JAXJUJ010000162.1:0-8975 GCA_036309125.1 Acutalibacteraceae bacterium
GCTACTGTTTTGATATTTAAGAGGTGCTTAACACCTACGTTGTCAGATACACTGTTGCCACCCCAAGAACCGCAACCCAAAGTAAGCGACGGAGCAAGCTTAAAGTTGTAGAGGTCACCGATACCGCCGTGTGATGAGGGTGTGTTCACAAGAATACGGCAGGTCTTCATTCTTGCTGCAAATTCGTTGAGTTTTTCTGTTTCCGTTACTTCATTAAGATAAACAGAAGATGTATGACCGTAACCACCGTCAGCAACAAGCTGTTCTGCCTTATCAAGAGCATCAGAGAAAGATGTTGCTTTGTACATTGCAAGAACGGGAGAAAGTTTTTCATGAGCAAACTCTTCACTAAGTTCAACACTTTCAACTTCACCAATAAGAATTTTTGTACCTTCGGGAACAGTTACACCTGCAAGTTCTGCAATCTTAGCAGCGGGCTGACCTACGATTTTTGCATTGAGAGCGCCGTTGATGATGATTGTTTTTCTTACCTTTTCTATTTCAGCAGGCTTGAGGAAGTAACAGCCTCTTGCAGCGAATTCACTCTTTACTGCATCATAGATTGTATCAAGAACGATAACAGACTGTTCTGAAGCACAGATCATACCGTTATCAAAAGTCTTTGAGTGGATGATTGAGTTAACAGCAAGAAGGATGTCTGCAGATTCATCAATGATTGCCGGTGTATTACCTGCACCAACACCAAGAGCGGGTTTACCGCTTGAGTAAGCAGCTTTAACCATGCCGGGACCACCTGTTGCGAGGATAATATCTGCTTCTTTCATTACTGTATTTGTCATTTCAAGTGAAGGAACGTCGATCCAGTCAATAATTCCTTCGGGAGCACCCGCTGCAACTGCAGCTTCAAGAACAAGCTTAGCCGCTGCGATAGTTGAGTTCTTTGCTCTGGGATGAGGAGAGATAATAATAGCATTACGTGTCTTCAGAGCAATAAGGCACTTGAAGATAGCTGTTGATGTGGGGTTGGTTGTAGGAATAACAGCAGCAATAACACCAATGGGTTCCGCGATCTTCTTGATACCGAAGGCTTTATCTTCTTCGATAATACCACAAGTCTTTGTGTCTTTGTATGCATTGTAAATGTATTCAGCAGCATAGTTGTTCTTGATAACCTTATCTTCAACGATACCCATTCCTGTTTCTGCTACTGCCATTTTAGCAAGTGAGATTCTTGCTTTGTTTGCTGCAGAAGCAGCTGCCAAGAAGATTTTATCAACCTGCTCCTGAGTGTAGGTTGCAAATTTCTTCTGAGATTCTCTTGTGCGTGCAATTGCTTCTTCAAGTTTTTCCACGCTGTCTACGACTAAATAGTTCTTGGTTTCCATTTTCGGTTTCCTCCTAATTAAAATTTGATAATTGATTGTTTAAATGAGCTAAGGATAATGCTAAGTTTTCGTTTTTAAGCAAAATCCCTTTTGGTATCTTTAATTTGCAAGGAGCAAAATTCCATATTGCTTCTATGCCGCTTAATACCATTTGGTTACATACTGTTTGAGCTGAACCTTCACCTACGGTTATGATACCGAGCTTGATGTTATGTTCTTTGCAAAACTGCTCAAACTGATTAATGGGAAGTATCTCAACCTTTCCGCTGAGACTGATGACCGTTTCATTGCTATCGAAGGCTGCTATAATATTGACACCAAACTGTTGAAATCCATCATAATCAAGCAGAGCCTTACCCAGCTTACCGGCACCCACGAGGACCGCGGATGTCACTTTATTGCATCCAAGACAGTCTTCTAATTTTTGAATCAATTCTTCGGTTATATAACCGAGCTTTGGCTTTCCTGCGCCGCTTATAGCATTCAGATCTTTTCTTACTTGAACCTCTCCCAACTCAAGCGCTCTTGCTATATGGGTTGCTGATATATACTCAGGCCCCTCGTCAGGTAGTTCTTTTAAAAATTTCAAGTAATGCGGTACTCTGCCCAAAGTTGCCTTTGTAACAGAAGAGCAAGACATTTTGATACCTCCTTCTCTCAGATTCGTTATTATTTTAACAAATAGTTTTGTGATTGCATATTCTTAATTGTGATAATCGGTATTATCATTATCGATAATACCGATATCGAATAGCTCGATTAAAGAAAAATCCCAACCTTTGCCAAGATGCAAAAGTCGGGAAAATTATTACATATATTTTCTTTTTGCTTCCGTAAGACAAGTAATAAACTGTCTGTCAAGTTTTGAGAGCTTATATCCGTTTTTATAAATAAGCAAGTCCTTATAGATTTTACGATTCTCGGTGCAATCCTTTTGTACCAAATCGTAACGTTCAAGGAGGCTTTGCGGAATTGGTGAAACCCACATAAAAGTATCGGTGTTGCGGGTGAGTAATTCAAACTGGCTGGTACGCTCGAACACAAAAATGCGTCGGTCAATCTCATCTGAAAGCTCCTCTTTTACAACCTTAGACACCGGCATGGATGGTACGTAGGGATCGGCGTGAGCGATCTCGATATATTCCCTTAAATCTTCTGAGGAAATAGCGTCTAATTTTGCTAAAGGAGAATCCTTGCTCATAATAATTTTGTAGGTAAACTCGGTAATGAGTTCATAGGTAAACCCTTTCTCCTCCAGTATTGTTTTAAAGTACATATCATAGTTTTCGGCATAGCGTACAATACCAAGCTTATAATCGTGATTAATCATATTGTGAAGCGTGCGTTGGGAATTGGTTTCTTTATAGAAAATTTCAGCAGCGTCTTTGGAAAGAGATTTTGAAAATTCAGCAAAAGCTTCACAAACATAGCTCGCTCTTGGTGCAGAAAGAGAAAATGTTTGTTTTTTGGGATGACCCTTCTTATAGTAATTCTCAACTCTGTCAATTTGACCTACTATGCTTTTTGCAAAATCTAAAAATTCTTCTCCGTCCGGTGTGAGCTTCATACCGTTCTGAGTACGTTCAAAAATAGTAATACCAAGGTCCGCTTCTAATTCTTTTATAGATCGGCTGATGTTTGGCGCAGCAACAAGCAATACTTCGGCAGCCTTATTAATTGACCCCGATTTTGCAACTTCCAAAGCCTGTTTCATATGTAATAAATTCACGAAATCACCACTCTTAATAACTTTAACTATTATTATACCACTTTACTTTAATAGAAACAAGGCAAATATCAATCATCAGGGTTCGAGCCCTTTACTTTGTTAAAAAATGTTTCATCCTTTAATGCTTCCAGCATAATGGTAGCGCTGTTCACGTTGGTTGCAAGCGGAATCTTTTGTACGTCGCCTAAACGAAGTAGTGCCGATACATCCGGCTCGTGAGGTTGTGCCGTTAATGGATCACGGAGAAAAACAATAAGGTCAAGCTCACCGTTTGCAAGCATAGCACCAATCTGTTGGTCACCGCCTTTAGGGCCACTCTTCATTCGTGTGATTTTTAGACCGGTTTCACCCATAATCAGTGTTCCGGTGGTGCCGGTTGCATATAGTTCATACTTACCAAGAACATCTTTATACTTCTTTGCAAGTTCAATAATTTCATCTTTTTTCTTATCGTGTGCAATAAGCGCAATTTTCATTTTATCATTCCTTTCTTAATTATCTTTTTGAGATCCTGTGGGATTTACAATACTAAATCCTATATTTATAAGGTGGTCTGATACACGTTCAAGACCAATAACAACGGATGAATAGTATGGGCTTACGTCAACACTGCAGTTTCCTTCAGCCAGTCTTGCAAAGTGACCTGCTATGAGATCGCGTTTCATACCGTCAACCGCTTCTTCCAACGCTCCGAGTTTTGCAAGATCACCCTTATTTATATTTTCAAAGGCATCCTTCGAGAGTGCAAACATTTCAAGCGTTGTATCACGCATCGCTTCGATACCTTTACGGGCTTGGTAAGAGAAGGCAATACCTCGATTAATCATTTCAATGCCAATCTCATGGAAGTTTTCGGCATGGTCACCAATACGTTCAAGGTCATTAAGAACGTGGAAATAGGAACCGATAACCTTTTCGTCACTCTCTTCCATGTCAGCAGAAAGCTTGATTAAGTATTTTGTGAGTTCACTGTTTGTAAAGTCAATTATCGCTTCGTTTTTTGCGATTTTCTCACTATGCTCGGTTGAACCGGTAAACATTGCCACAAAAGAGTTGTATATATTATCCTCTACAAGTGAAAGCATATAATCGATTTCTTTTTTTACCTGAGAAAGAGCAATAGTCGGAGTAGTAAGAAGACGCTCATCGACAAATTTGAAGGTTAGCGTTTCTTTTGATTCTTTCTTATCTTTAATAACTTTGCAAGAATAGTTAACAAGATGCTTGACGAACGGCAAAAGTATACAGGTCGTTGTTACGTTAAAAATAACGTGGAATGCTGACACACGCATCTGAAGTGACATAGGATCTTTACCCGGAAACAAGGAAACTAAGCAATTTACTATCGACTCCTTAAATATCCAAATAATGGCAGTAAACAGCACCGTACCTATAGCATTGAAAGTAAAATGAATAAGAGCAACACGCTTTGAATTTGCATTCGCGCCAACAGAAGCCAACAATGCTGTTACACAGGTACCAATGTTAGCACCAAGTATAATAAACAAAGCAAGGTCAAGCGGTAAAATACCCGCACCAACCATTGTAATTACAACACCTGTCGCCGCCGAGGAGCTTTGAATAAGGGCTGTAAATATAACACCTATTAATATCAGAAGAAGAGGGAAATCAATTCGTGCGAAAATACCGGTAAAGAGGTTTTCTACAAGCGGATTGCCAAAGGCCTGCTCACTACTCATAATATTCAAACCAACGAATATCATACCTAATCCACTACACAGCAAACCAGCCAACTTAATCTTTTCGTTCTTGAAAAATCCCATCATTACGCCTGCAAATGCAAAAACGTACATAAGCATATTGAAATAATCATTTTTTAACGAAACAAGAAGACCTGTTACTGTTGTACCGATATTTGCACCCATGATAATAGGAGTTGCCTGCATCAGAGTCATAACACCGGCATTAACAAGACCGATCACCATAACTGAGGTTGCTGATGAACTTTGAATAATGGCTGTTACACCGGCACCGATACCAACACCTGAAAATCTGTTGTTGCTGATCTTCTCAAGCATTCGCTTCATTCCGGAGCCTGCACACTTTTCCAAAGCATCGCTCATAAAATTCATACCGATAATAAAGACACCTACACCTGCGAGCAACCATATCATACTCTGAAAAAGTTGTAGTATTTCTTCTGTTGATAACATATCATCACTCCTTTTAAAACGCAAAAGTCAGAGACATCATTTAATGGACGTCTCCGACTTTTGTCATTGTATCCGGTGACAAAACCACATTTGGATATATTGGTTTTCGTTTCTGTCAGAATGTAAATTTAAAAGTATTTTTAAACTCTTTAGGAATCTCATACTCGTCGGGAAGATCCGGACCGCAGGAATGAGAGCCGACGCCACGCATTGCAAGGTCGATACATACATTTACGAAATCATTTTCTTCAAGCTCAAAAGAATGCAATGTTTCACGAAGCTGTTCTGTAGTAAAAGGATTTACTGAGCAAGAGAAAGGATGCTCTGCAGTTACCTTGAACAGATTCCTTACCGCAAGATACTTACAAGCATAGTGGCTACCGGATTCTTGAGGACGAATATACTCATAATCATAGTTTTCTTCGGCAGAGCTTACATAGTAACCATATTCACTTGCAATATGTTTATCCACATAACTTTCACTCGGTCCAAATCCTACATAAGAGAAGTTTCCGAAAGCTTTATCAACAGCAAACTCTATACCAAAGCGTGGGAAACGCTCCACATAATCAGCAAGCTTGTAACCAATTGTAGCTGTAAGTACATTACCGTTTACTTCATATATAAGTTCGAATTCAGCTGCTGGCATCAAACAGTTGGCAGCTAAACAGCCTTTAAATTTGTAACTGTTATCTGTTTTCTCACAAGAGAAGATGTGAGGCTTGCATGCTTCAAGATGGCATCTGCCAATCCAATGCGGAATAATATCACGATCGTTATCTGTGTAGCGAGTGATATTGAAATGGATCGGTGTTCGGAGAATCTCATTGCCATCAGCTTTGATAGAAATAATTTCACCGGTATGCTCATTTACTTCGATTGCTATTGCAGATGAGAACTTATAGGTGCTGGGAGGAATATCAACGGGACATACTTCAGACTTCGTCTTGCCACCGTAAACTGCCATCATTTCAAGAGCATTGGACTTAATCTTTCTGTCAGGTGTCAATAGACCATCTGCACAGAAGTTGCCGTCGTGCTCCGGCTCTTTAAAGTCACCGCCGTAAAGGAAGCCCTTGTCAGTCTTTATACCGTGGTCAGCCCATTCCCAAACGAAGCCGCCCATCATCTGCTCATTGTTGTAGATCATATCCCAATACTGTGCAATATCGCCGCAGGAGTTACCCATAGCGTGAGTGTATTCACACAATACGAAAGGATGATTTTCTTCGGGATTATCCAGCACTTTGGTTTGAATTGTCTCAAAAGAAGGATACATCATACTGACCATATCAACCATATCAGTGTAATAATACTTATCTTCAGCGTACTGTAACCCCTCGTAGTGGACAGGTCTGGTATTGTCACGATTCTTAATATATTTTGCACCGTCGAAAAAAGCTTTACCAAAGGAGCTTTCATTGCCGAGAGACCAAATAATTACGCTTGTACGGTTTTTATCACGCTCAACAAGCGCAATGTGTCTATCCGTAATACCGGGCGCAAAAAACTCATTTTCTGCGTATTCTTCCCAAAGCGGAATATCATATCTACCATCACGAGAGCATGCACCATGCATTTCAAGGTCAGCTTCATCCATTACGTATATACCAAACTTATCGCAAAGCAAATAGAATTCAGGACTGTTAGGATAATGAGATGTACGAACAGCGTTAACATTAAGTTCTTTCATCAGATGAATGTCTTTTGCCATATCCTCAAGACTTACGGTTGCTGCAGTTTCACAGTTAAAGTCGTGACGGTTAACACCCTTAAGTTTAACAGCCTCACCATTCACCTTAAACACTTTTCCTTCAATTGTAACAGTTCTAAAACCAATACTTTCGATTATTTTTTCACCGTTTGCACGAAGCTCTAATGTGTAGAGTTCCGGAGTTTCAGGAGACCACGCTTTTACATTCGGCACGATGAGTTCATTTTCCGTTTTTGCAGGAACAATAACCTTGTTTTCTTCAAGATTAAGTTCAATGTCAACATCACTTTCGTTAATAAACTTCAATATACCATCTGTACCGTTAAATGTGGTTTCGATCTTATAATCGACAATGTGCTGCTCAGGACGAGTAAGCATATACACGCTACGGAAGATACCCGAGAAACGGAACTTATCCTGACACTCAAGATAAGTGGAGATACACCACTTGAGAACGAGAACATCAATAGTGTTTTCACCGTTTACTGCAAGGTCAGTAATGTCAAATTCACTAGTAGCGTGAGAAATCTGAGAATATCCCTTAAACTCACCATTGATATAGATATAGAATGCGCTATCTACACCTTCAAAGTTGATGTAGTATCTTTCGCCCTTCTGTTTTTTCACATTGAAGGTTCGGCGATAATGCCAGCAGGGATTATCATAAGGAAGATGCGGAAGCATAACCGGGAAAGGATAACGGATATTAAGGTACTGAATGTGGTCATATCCGTGCATCTGTACACAAGCAGGAACAGGGATGGACTCTCCGAGCTTTTCATTTACATCAAAGTCCTCTACGTGGTCGAGCTGCTTGATCTGCCATACACCATCAAGAGAAGTGAATCTTGAACTGGAGGTGCGGTCCAAGATGCTGTGTTTTGTGCGCACAGTGTCATTTTCTGCAAAAGGAATATAGTAACTTCTATGTGGGGTAGTGCCTATTCTATCAAATCTTTGAAATTCTTTCATAGTTTTATCCTCCTTACACATTACCATAACCGACATCAAGTTCATCTTCGGTCATATTCTTATCTTTAAGAAGCTGTGTGTTGGCCTTTTCAACCTTCAAGCGAGAAAGAAGAAACATGACAACAACACAGATGATAACTGGAGCCCACAGGTAGAGGAAGTGCAGTGTATTAACGGTTGCAGGAGTCTGTACTGCTGCATTCTCAACATAGCCGGCTGCATCAAGAATCCAACCACAGATAGCAGTACCAAACGCACCGCCAATCTTAATACCAAGAGAAGAACAAGAATACATCATACCATCAAGACGATAGCCGGTGGTAAGGGTGGTGTATTCAGAGCAAGATGCGATAAGAGCATTAAGGTCGCCCTGCAAAGGAGCAATACCTAAGGTAGATACGGCTGTAAAAACAAGCATTAACGGGAAGCTTCCCATATATGCTGCAACAAGAACGCCAACACGACCAAAAGCAGCTACAAGATAGCCAAGCACATTAAGCTTATACATACCGCCCATTTTCTGAATAACAATCGGAAGCACAGTAAGCGCTACAACCATTGTGATATTGATAGCAAGCGAGAGGTCACTGAACAATTCTTCGTTGCCGAGAATATACTTCGCATAATAGGTGCCGATACCAATAACGGAAGCATAAATCTGTGTAAAAATATATGTAACGCAAATAATTATATAATATTTATTTTTAAGAAGAAGGTTTAAAGATTTCATAAATGTGAGCTTATGTTCTTCTTCGCGCTCTTCTTCCATACCTTCATCTGCTTCCGGAAGCTCTTTGACAGAGAAAACAGAAATTGTGTTTACAATTAAACCAAGAACAGCATAAATGATAGCGATTGTTCTCCAACCCGTTGCGCCACCGCCGAGAAACGCTACTGCCTGAATTGTAACAGCTTCGATTACAATCTTTGTACCAAAAGCAAAAATAAAGCGGAAAGAACCGAGTTGAACCTGAAATGATATAGTGATAGTAGACACTAAAAAAGTGTCTGCTATCATTTTTTATGTTAAGATAAAGAAA
>JAXJUJ010000163.1:0-10496 GCA_036309125.1 Acutalibacteraceae bacterium
ATAGCGCCCCTGAAAGGGGAGCTGTCGAACGGAGTGAGACTGAGGGGTCGTTGCATAGCAACGATGTTTGAAAAAAGCAGTATTTATAAGCCCTTCGGGCACCCCTTTGTCGCTTTGCGACATTTCCCCTTTCAGGGGAAATTGCTCGATTTTTATATTTTCAAAAGAATTCAATTACCCCTACAAACCCGAATTTGTCGAACAAACTTGCAAATAGATTTCCGTTCAGAATAAATTTTAAAATACACTTGATTTTTAAGTAGTTGTTAGTTATAATAGTAAAGCTGTAAGGCAGATACGGAGAGTTGTCCGAGCTGGCCGAAGGAGCACGACTGGAAATCGTGTAACAGGCTATAACCTGTTCGAGGGTTCGAATCCCTTGCTCTCCGCCAAAAGAAAGAGTCGCACAAAGAGTGTGGCTCTTTTCTTTTGCAGTAAAATAAAAGTAAGGGATTCGAAGCCCGAGGGGGTGAGGAGCGTAAAGAAAATCAAACTATCTGTTACAGAGTATTTCAGACACACTATTGCCTTTTTCACATAAATATGAGATAATAACAGAAATACCTTAAAGGGTAAAAATAATCTGAAACGGAGTTTTATTATGGAACAGAAAAGAAGCGGTTTCTCAGGTAAACTCGGATTTGTTCTTGCGGCGGCAGGTTCAGCTGTCGGTCTGGGCAATATCTGGCGTTTCCCTTATCTTGCAGCACAGCACGGAGGCGGAATTTTCCTTCTCGTATATGTAATTCTTGCAGTAACATTTGGTTTTTCTCTTATGGTTGCTGAAATTGCTCTCGGACGAAAAACACAGCTCAGTGCAATAGGTGCTTTCACAAAGCTCAGCAAAAAGTTTACATTCCTCGGTTATCTTGCATCCGTTGTACCTGTGATAATTCTTCCGTATTATTCTGTAATCGGCGGTTGGGTTACAAAGTACCTTGTAGCTTTTGTCAGCGGCAATACCTCGGCTGCTGCACAGGACGGATATTTCAATAACTTTATTTCTTCAACGGGTGAGCCGATTTTATACTTTGCGATTTTCCTCGGTCTTACTGCACTTGTTGTTCTTTTCGGTGTTGAAAAGGGTATTGAAAAGGTGAGCAAGGTTATGATGCCTGTACTGGTAGTTCTTTCTATAGGTATCGCAATCTATTCTGCTTTCCTCCCGGGAGCGCTTGATGGTGTTATTTATTATATTAAACCCGACCTTTCAAAGTTCTCAGCATCAACAGTTATCTCTGCTATGGGTCAGCTCTTCTACTCAATGTCACTTGCAATGGGAATTATGATCACTTACGGCTCATATATGAAAAAGGATGTAAGTATTGAAAGTGCAACACGTCAGATCAGTATTTTCGATACAGGTATCGCGTTCTTTGCAGGTCTTATGATCATTCCTGCTGTCTTCGCTTTCTCAGGCGGTGACGAATCAGCACTCGGACCGGGCCCCGGTCTTATGTTTGTCACTCTTCCTAAAGTTTTTGACAGTATGGCAGGCGGCAGTATAGTCGGCGCAGTTTTCTTTGTTCTCGTTCTTCTTGCTGCACTCACATCTTCGATTTCTCTTATGGAAACAATCGTTTCAATCTGTATGGATAAGTTCAAATTAAAGAGAATTCCTGCTTGTATCACAGTGCTTGTGTTCAGTGTTCTTCTTGGCCTTGTTTCTACACTCGGTTATGGTGTATGGGCAGAAGTAAAGGTTATCGGAATGCAGTTCCTTGATTTCTTTGACTTCATCAGCAACACTGTAATTATGCCGATTGTTGCTTTGATCACTTGTATTCTTATCGGTTTTGTTATCAAACCGTCAGCAGTTATTGACGAAGTTGAAAGCGGTAACACAAAGTTTAAGAGCAAGAAGCTCTTTGTTGTTATGATTAAGTATATTGCCCCGGTTTTCCTTCTTGTTATTCTTGCTACATCCGTACTCGGTGCTTTCGGAATAGACCTTGTTGAACTGGTAAAAGGTCTTTTTGTGAAATAAAAAACATCACAATCTGAAAAGAGGGATTTTATGGAAAAGTATGATGTATTAATTGTCGGTGGCTCAACTACGGGCTGCTGGTTTGCAGACAGAATGGCAAAAGAGGGCGCTAAGGTTCTTGTTATAGAAAAAGAAGTGCCGGAAGATGTGTCACGTTCATATGATATTTTCCATATGGGCGAGGATGAAATGATTCAGTTCGGTCTGGATATCCCCGAAGAAGGCGAGCAACCACGCGAGTTCCGTTTTGGCAGCTCAAGTATGATTTCTCCCTACGGCACATACTACAAAAGAGGTGCTGACTCTCCTGTCATCGGACTTCATAAGCATGATTACATTATGCTTATGGCTGAAAAGGCAAAGGCAAGCGGTGCGGAGATTATCTACGGAGCAGATTTTTCTGATTTTGTTTACGATACGAACGGAAAAATCGCAGGTGCGAAATTTAAAACAGCAGACGGGGAACAGACTGCCTATGCGAAAATCGTCGCAGACTGTTCGGGTATTCCTTCCGTTGCAAGAAGAAAGCTTCCTGACTCTTCGCCTGTATGTAACTTTAAAATTACACCGGCAGATATTTTCTACGTCGTACTTTACTATGTAAAATACATTGATAAGAATGTTAAACCCCGTGAGTATGACGGTTTTTATATGCAGTATAAGTCATGGTCAGCTCCTGCAGGAGGAGATTACGATGCTATTCTCGGTATCGGCGGAAGTTATTCTTACGAATATTCTGAGGAGGTTTTCAAAACTCAGTTTATGAAAAACGTTAAGCATCCCGAATATGAGGTGCTGAAGGTTGAAAAGGGAATGACACCTTATCACCGATCGGTTTATTCATTTGTTGATGACGGCTTTATCGTAATGGGTGATGCTGCCTGTCTTACGAAGCCGACCTGTGGTGAGGGATGCACATCGTCACTCGTTCAGGCTGAGATTGCAGTTGAGGTTATTTCAAGGCTTCTCAAAGAAAAGCTTCCTCTTACAAAAGAGAATATGTGGAGCATAAACAAACGCTATATGAAGGCTCAGGGTAAGGATTTCGATTCGCTCAGACCGCTTCTGATGGGTGTAGTTTCGCTTGACTTTGACGAGGCTGAGTATATGTTTGCAAATGACATTGTTTTCAGCGAAGCTCTTTTTGGTAGTATGAACGGAAACAATCTGACACTAAGCGGCAAAGAAATAGCAGGATGGCTTGCTCAGATAGCATCAGGTGTTGCGAAGAAAAAAATCCGTGCGTCATCGATCAGAAATCTTATAAAAGGTCTTGTACAGTCAATGGAAATCGGTGCACTTTATGATAAATATCCTGATTTACCTGAAGACTTTGCGGAATGGAAAGCGAAGGCTGATAAGAAGTGGGAAGAGATAGGTACTCTTGCAAAAACCTGCGACCCTGAAATCCTTAAAAAACTCGGAATATCATAAGAAAATGCGACAGAGCTTTCTTGCCCTGTCGCATTAATTTTATTTGAGGATTGCATATCCGCAGACGGGGAGAGTGATTTCTGAAAGTGTACCGCCTTTGACAATATCTGCATATTCACGGTCGAGAGTGATAATCTTTTCCTCGTCAGCAAAGTTCATCACAAAAAGATGTCCGCCTCTTCTGACAACGCTGACACCGTCAGGTGTTTCAAACGGTGATGCTTCAAGGTTCAGATTTTCAGAAATATCATCAATGAAGTCTGCGAAAAATTCGCCTTCATTTGCAAAAGCAACATAATATGCTTTTCCCTTGCCGTAGCTGTTGACTGTTACGGCAGATGAATCAGCGTAAAAATCATTTTCATATTTGCCGAGAGTTTCGGCTGAGCTTGTGTGAAGTATGTCGCAGAAATTGACAGCGTCATATTTCTTGCCGTTATATGAAACGGAATTTTTCATTCCCTCGGGGAGAGAATCTGTCTCTTCACACCAAAGACCGAAAACATCCTTGAGCTTGTCTGCGGGGAATCCGCCAAGGTAGCAAAGGTCATCCTTGTCAACGATTCCTGTAAGATAACCTGCGATGAAATTACCACCGTTTCTGACGTAAGATTCAATTCGGTCGATAGTACCGTCCTTAAGCATATAGAGGAAAGGTGCGATGACAAGGTCATACTTTGAATAGTCGGCATCCATCGGAATGACGTCAACTGCAATGCCTTTTTCCCACAGGGGCTTGTACCATTTCAGGCATTCGGCAAGATAGTTTCGCTCATTATTATTATAACCGCAGAAGAATCCTGTTGCCCATTTATTTTCCCAGTCATATATTATAGCGACCTTGCCGTTATAGCCTTTGCCGACAACACCGTCGAGCTTTTTGAGTACGGAGCCGAGGTGAGAAACCTCTTTGAAAACTCTTGTGTTTTCGTGTCCGCAATGGTCAACAACTGCACCATGGAATTTTTCGTGTCCTCCACGGCTTTTTCTCCACTGAAAGTACTGAATGCTGTCTGCACCGTGAGCGAAAGCCTGAATAGAGGACTGCTCCTGTCTGAATGGCTTCGGAATTTTA
Organism: Acutalibacteraceae bacterium; assembly: GCA_036309125.1. Lineage (GTDB taxonomy): Bacteria > Bacillota > Clostridia > Oscillospirales > Acutalibacteraceae > CAG-488. The sequence goes on from JAXJUJ010000163.1 coordinate 4,497, forward strand.
TTGACCTCGTGCCAGTTAACAATTGACGGTGTGCTTTCCATAAGGAAGAAGGGCTGACCATCCTTGAGTGAACGGAAGGTGTCGTGCACAAAGGCTGTTTCGACAGCTTCGTTGTGTGTATAGCCTTTGTCCCACGCAGGGTAGTTGTCCCACGAAATGAGGTCAAGATGCTTTGCGAAATCCTGATAGTCAATTCCGTCATACATTTTCATAAAGTTTGTTGTGATCGGAATATTCGGGGTGATCTCTCTGAGGGGAGCAATTTCATTTTCATAGAAAGAAATGTGACTGTCGGAAACGAATCTCTTCCATGCAAGTTTCATAGCAACAACGTGATTTTCACCACGATACTTCGGAGAATTTATCTGTGACCAATCCGTCATTTTGTGGCTCCAGAAGCCATTCCACCATTTGAAGTTCAGCTCGTCAAGATCCTTGTAATGCTCTTTAAGCCATTCACGGAAAGCCTCCTGACACAGCTCACAGTGACACTCACCGCAGTATTCGTTTGAAATGTGCCACATTTTGACTGCAGGATGATTTTTATATCTTTCTGCGAGGATAGTATTTATGTTACGTACCTTTTCGCGGTAAACAGGCGAGGTCAGACAGTGGTTGTGACGAACACCGTATTCATTGCGGATTCCGTTTTCTTCCACTCGAAGCACTTCGGGATATTTCTGAGAGAGCCATGCAGGTCTTGCACCTGAGGGTGTAGCGAGAATGACGTCTTTTCCGTTTTCGTGAAGCTTGTCGAGTATTTTGTCGAGCCATTCAAAGTTATAAACGCCTTCCTCGGGTTCAATCATTGACCAGGCGAAGATGCCGACGGTTGCACTGTTGACATTTGCGAGGTTCATAAGTCGCATATCCTCGTCCCAGATTTCAGGTGTATCTATCCATTGGTCGGGATTGTAGTCACCACCGTGGATTATGTAATCGAAAAACTTTTTATCCATAAAATCAGCCCTTAATTATTTTTTACCATTCTACCAAATTAAACAATTTTTTTCAACAATCAATAATTTGTTGAAATCAGAAATTTATTATGCTAAAATGAAATTACAATAAATCGGAGGTGGTTTTGTGAAAAAGATTATATCGGCTTTATTGGCACTTACCTTTATGTTTTCACTCTGTATAACTGCAGGTGCGCAGAGCGACAGCTTCAGGGTTTCGGATGCTGTGATCGTAGTGGGAGCTGATGCTTCTCAGACAGACCGTTACGCTGCACAGAGGCTTGAGTATTACCTTGAAAAAATTATCGGTGAGGATATAACTGTTGTGACGGATGATAACGCTGTGAGAGACAGAGAAATTGTTGTCGGCAGCACGAACAGAGCAGCAGTTGAATTCGAAAATCCGGAAAACGGAAGCTATATCATTAAATCAGATGAGAATAAGCTTGTCATCGCAGGATATGGTTCAAGAGGTACAATTTACGGTGTATACGGCTTCCTCGAAAAGTTCTGTGATTGCAGATGGTATGAAACAAATATTATAAAAATTCCCGAAAATGCAGACCTTACTGTAGAAAACGGAATTGATGTGAAATATGACCCGTATTTTGAATATACGGAAACAGACACAACATCTTCAAGAGATGCTGAATTTTCAATAGCAAACGGACAGAATGGCGGAGTTTACCGTTACCTTTCAAACGAACAGGGTAGTACGGTCGGATATATCGGCTCATTTGCACACACTCTTGTGACATATTATTGCAAGGCTGAAACATATTTTGACGAGCATCCCGAATACTTCGCTCTTCACGGTGGTAAACGAGTTGCAAAGCAGCTTTGCCTTACAAACCCTGACACGATTGATGTAGTTTATAACGAGGTTATTGCAATCCTTGAAAGAGAACACGCTCCCGAAAAGAGTATGCAGATTCTTTCTCTCACTCAGCATGATAATAAGGAATACTGTGAGTGCGAAAACTGTGCTGCGATTGATAACGAAAACGGTTCACACGCAGGTACAATGATTACATTTGTCAATACAATCGCTGAAAGAGTCAAGGCGACAGGCAAGTACGACAATGTAGTTTTTGATACATTCGCTTACCAGTACACAAGAAAAACTCCCACTAAGGTAGTGCCGAGAGACGATGTTATTGTCAGACTCTGCTCGATTGAATGCTGCTTCGGTCACACTCTTGATAATGAAAAGTGTGAGCTCAACAAAGAATTTATGAAGGACCTTTCAGACTGGGGTAAAATCTGCGAAAGAGTTTACATCTGGGATTACGTAACAAACTACAGCGAAACCTGCTGTATCTTCCCGAACTTCGGTGTTATGCAGAGAAATGTGCAGATTTTTGCTGAAAACAATGTTAAGGGTGTTTACGAAGAGGGCACATATTATATCGCAGACTGTGATGCTGAATTCGGCGAAATGAGAACTTACCTTCTCTCTCAGCTTCTCAAAGACCCGTATATGGATTACGAAGCAGAAATGCTCGGATATCTCGAGGCAGTTTACGGACCCGGTGGAAAGTATATTAAGGAATTTATCGATATTATGACAGAGCACGCGGTAACAGACCGCAAGCATCTCGGAATTTATCAGAAGTCGGACGAAACTCTTTACGGAATGAAGAACAAGGATATCAAGCGCTGTGATGAGCTCTGGCAGTTGGCATATGATGCTGCTGAAACAGATAAACAGATTGATGAAATCAGACGTTCTGAGATTTCCTGGAGATACTGGAAATGCGCAAACAAGAAGAGAGAATTTTCACGTCTTAATCCAATGTATGAGTGGATGACAGCTCAGGATGACCTTTACGATGATATCATCGAACTGAACATTAAAGTTCTTGGTGAAGGCACACGTCAGAGAGATTTCTCAGACTGCGAAATCCTTCATTACATCCGTGCTCCGTTCAAATGGACAACACTTTATGATGAAGTTTACTGGGACTTCATTGACCCGTATTTTATGAAATTCTACAGAATGATTGAAAAGATTTATTGGTTTTTCAGATAACAAACACAAAGCACCGCATCTGCGGTGCTTTCTATTCTATTTCGTTAATTCTATACTTAAGGATATGAGTTCTTTAAGATGAGGTATTTTTTCTTCGGGTACGGTTTTTAATTTTTCTAACGTGTTGTTCCAAGAATTTTCGTTGGGTTTACCTTTTACGATGTGATCAATGGTAACATCTAAAATATTGCTGAGTTTAATCAGGTTTTCAATCGATAAACCTGTAAGACCGCGTTCAACTTCGCTGAAATGTTTAACTGAAATTCCCAATTGCTCAGCCATTTGTTCTTGTGTAAATTTCTTCAATTTTCGTTGTTTTTTTATTCGTAATCCCATTTCATACTTATAATCATTCATATCATCACCCAACCTATTATGTTAATAATAGCACAACTTATTACATCTAAAAACAAGGCGATAGGTGTTGACAAAATGAACCTATAGTGTTATATTTTTACCAAACAAATAAAGGAGGGTAGTTTTTAATAAGATTTTAAGGAGGATTATATGAAAAAGTTTAAAAATTTTATGTCAGTTATTCTTGCTGTGGTTATGATTTTATCTACCTTCAGTGTAGGTTTAATTGCAAACGCAGAAGAAAGTTCTGCCACAGATAGTCCGCTTAGTGTAACTGTCTCGACAGATAAAAATTCATACGGAGCAATAGGAACAGCAAAAGTTACCGTAACGATAACAAATAATGGTGAAGAAACAGTAGAAAAGGTCAGTGCAGAGGCTCTTTTTGATCAGCTTTCACCACTTGGAAAAAATTGTGAATTTACGGCAGAAGCAGATTCGCTTGAGCCGGGGGAAAGTATTGATTTCAGTTATAGTGTAACACTAAATCAAAACGATAGTCGTTTGAATTTCTTTTTGAAGTTTTTCTTGATGTTCAAAAGAGTTTTCTACGCAAAGCCTGAAGTAAAAGAAAATGGATTTGACGATGGCAGAGCTTGCTTGGAAAACGTTTCGACAATCAACTTTGGCGGCATTGAAGCAGAAAATGTTGTGAGAGTTTGGTATGTGGGATCTAATGTAGTAAAAATCACACCAAAAATATTTGCACTTAATCAGAGCCAGAATGTTTCAAACGTTTCTATTGCTTTAGAGGAAGGTGTTTTTTCTGCAATAGTGTATAAGGACGATGAAAAGATCAGCGAATTGAAAGATAATGGTGATTTAAGCTTAGGTGATGATATTGCGAATGATGGCGTATATAGTACAAAAATTGCTATTGACACCTCTAAGGTCGGTGTTAATAACTTTTGCTTAACTGTAGAGAATTTATCTGGTGATTTTAAAAATTATTATTTTTCAATTGAAGTATACGCAGATCTTTCCCAATCAGATGCGCAAGGCTTAGTTGATATTTATAATGATGCCACTTTGGAAGATTTTGAAGATGCATTAGAATCAGCTGATACTGATGCAGAAGCAGAAAAAATTAAAGGAGAGATAGCAAAATACTTCTCTAAGTTAGAAGATATCGGTGTTATTGAAGATTATAATTTAAGCGAAGATGGTAATACTATTTATTTTACATATTTAGGTGGAATTAGTGGAGCTTTTTTGATGGAAACTTTAGATGAAAATGATGCTGTTTTTTCAAAAGCAACATCTCAAGTAGCAAAAGCTACAGCTACAACAAGCAATGTTTCCTTTGACGAAAATATAGTTGGAAACAATAAAGCACTTATTCTTTCTTCCTTCGAATCAACCGCTAGTGACACATATATTGGTGCTTATCAAAATTTGACTAATAAATTAAGTACGTTTAAAGATTATAATTTTGGCGTTAGAATGAAATATAATGCTACTGTGGAAGACTATCACGATTTAATAGATGAATATGGTATGATTTTTATAAATTCTCACGGAAAGTTTTATGACGATCGTTTTCCAGTGATTTGTTTGGAAGAAAGTTGTACTGCACTTAATATAATTAAGTACAGATATGAATTGTGGCACGGATTGTTGGTAACTTATGGTGGATTAGGTGTGATTGGAGGAAGTTATGCGATAACACCAGACTATATCTCGTTCTACCATGAAAATACTTTACCTAATAGTTTAGTTTATATGTGTATTTGCCATGGCATGGAAAATAATCAATTAGCAAATGCCTTTTTAGCGGCTGGAGCAGAGACGGTAACTGGTTTTACGGATACTGTTCAATGTGATTATGATAGAGCTATTTTAGGCACATATGTAGACCATTTATTAGACGGTAAAACTGCAAGTGAAGCTCGTCAAGAAGCAATTGAAAAACATGGTGCCAATGATGCTGACCAGACTCCGGCGGCATTTGTGTTACGAGGAAATGGATCATTGAAAATTTTAAATACTACTCTAATTAATCCGAGTTTTGAAATGAACAATTTCCACGGTTGGGTAAAATATGGTGATGTAAGAACAATTAGCAAATTAGGTAGTCTTTCACCACAAGATGGAAATAAGATGGCGATTATCAGTACTGGGTTAGGTGCAATTAGTGATTCTAATAGTGGTATTGAACAGACTTTTAAAGTGCCTGATAATTGCAATAGAATTGTTTTTGATTATGATTTTGTTTCCGAAGAACCCTTAGAATTCGTGAACTCTTCTTATGATGACAAATTGTTTATAAGTATTATTGACGCAAACGGAAAGGAAAAAGTTTACGTAAATGAAACCATCAATACATCTACCTGGATATATTTAGGTGAGGATTACTTTAATGGTGGAGATGAAACCACATATCATACGGGTTGGACAGAAAAAAGTATAGACGTATCTTCGTATAAAGGACAGTTTATCACTTTTAAAATCAGGGTTTGTGATATTGGTGATAGCAAATATGATACAGCTGTTTTGGTTGATAATATTATAGTTGCCTAAAAAAAGAACGCGTCCGTCAGGGCGTGAGATAGTCAATACTTTGTAGACACAAAAAAAGAATAAAGTTAAGCTGCCAGTTCAATACGATATTGGACTGGTGGTTTTTTGTTTAGTTTTCGTAAAGGCTTGATG
>JAXJUJ010000164.1:0-1646 GCA_036309125.1 Acutalibacteraceae bacterium
ATCAAACCCTAAATCGAGATTGTAAAATAAAGTGTGTAAGTTCGAAAAATAGCTTGCACACTTTTTTGCATTTTTGAGAAAGTGTGCTACAATGAAAGAAAGGACAAAAAAGGAATGAATGAAATGGCAAAGAAAAAGGAAAGCACACCGGGCGAAAACCTCGCAAAGATGATCATTGAACAGTATAATCCGAAAAGCGTTGCAGATATGCAAAACGCCTTGAAAGACATTTTCGGACCGATGTTTGAAGCAATGCTTCAAGGTGAGATGAACAGTCATCTTGGGTATGAAAGCAACGATCACGGAGCAAAGTCAACCGATAACCGTCGTAACGGTTATATAAACAAAAAGATAAAAACCAGCTCCGGCGAAGTAGACATTAAGGTTCCTCGTGACAGAGATTCAAGCTTTGAGCCAAGGCTTGTTCCCAAGCGTCAAAAAGATGTATCTGAAATTGAAGAAAAGGTGTTGGCTATGTACGCACGGGGAATGAGCCAGAGAGATATTGCCGAAACTATTGAGGATATCTATGGCTTCGAAATCTCACACGAAACGATAGCCCAAATTACCGACTGCGTATTGGATGAACTGAGCGATTGGCAAAACAGACCTCTGAAAAGGATGTACACATTTCTGTTTGTTGACTGTATGTATGTCACTATAAGAAAAGAATATGAAAGCAAGAATTACGCTGTATATACGATTTTAGGCTATGATATTAACGGAGAAAAGGACATTTTAGGCTTATGGCTTAACGAAAGCGAAAGCAAACATACATGGATGCAGATATTTGACGAGTTGAAAACACGAGGCGTAGAGGATGTGCTGTTTATCAGTATGGACGGTGTTTCAGGGCTTGAGGAAGGTGCCAAAGCGATTTTCAAGGATGTTGTTGTACAGCGTTGTATTGTGCATTTAATCCGAAATTCGATTAAATACGTGCCAAGCAAAGACTACAAAAAATTCACACAGTCGCTTAAAAAGGTATACGGTGCAACAAGTCTTGCAGCCGCCCGAAAAGCCTTTGAGCAGTTCTGTCAGGAATGGTCACAGTATCCCGGGGCTATTGATGTATGGAAACGAAATTTCAATCATGTAGAGCAGCTTTTCGATTACGGCAGTGCAGTCAGAAAAATTATGTACACCACAAATGCTGTTGAGAGCATCAATTCCAGCTTCAGAAAGGTCACTAAAAAAGGAGCTTTCCCGAACGAAAACGCACTGCTTAAATTGCTCTACCTCAGAATTACCGAACTCTACAAAAAATGGAACGGCAGCAGGGTTCGAAATTGGGCTATGGTCAGAAATCAGCTCGCAACCGACGACAAAATTAAAGCCCGTATTGAGAAATACGAGCACTTAATCTGACGCCGTTTTTGTCCGCCTTTTTCGTTCCGCTACGCTCCACTCCAAAGGCGGACAAAAACACCAATTATCTAATTTCTTAAAAAACTTACACACTTTTATTGACAAAGCCTTTAGGGACAATCAACTTCGCTTCTGTAACTTAAGATCGCATCTACAAAATCACAATAAAATGTTGCAAAATCATTGCCCATAAGCTGCAGGGATTCCTCAGAAAGCATAAACGCATTGTAAATGTACTTGCCGTCTAGAATATACGTTTCCATATACTTAGGTAGTGG
>JAXJUJ010000165.1:0-9546 GCA_036309125.1 Acutalibacteraceae bacterium
CGGGATTTGTGAAATACGCTTCGCGTGTGAAATATTGCTACGCAATGTGAAAGGCCTGCGGGCATGAGGGGATTTATTTCATTTCACTTGATGCGAAGCATCAAATTTCACAATGACCACAGGTTATTATTTCACATCCGAAGGATATTTCATTTTATTATTGAAAATATTATGTTATAATATGCTTAAGGAAGACGGTGATTGTATGTTTAGATGGTTCCCGGATTTATTCAATGCTACATATGACAAAACAGAAGAAAATCTAAAAAAGTTATTCGGATTTTTGCTCAATGATTATGACTTCAAGTTCTCAAAAGAAATATTAGAGAAAGCAACAGATAAAAACGGTAAATTCTTTTTCTGTGGGCCACTAAATTTATATCAATTCTACAATGAAAATGTATGCATTAATATTTTACATTTGGTACAAAGAGATGATTGCAATGTATATGTTACCGACCAAAAAAGTAAAGACCAAATGTATATAAGGAGCGGGTACGAGCTTCCGGCCCGATTGGCATATGACTCTGCGTTGTTGGCAAAAGAAATCAAACAATCTGTTTTGAACCGCGGTGAAATATTCGGATATAAAATTCATCCGGATAGATAATATTTTTAATATAAAAGGAGAACCCTTATGACCTCAGCACTTTTAATTTTACTGATTGTTGTTCTTTACAGCTTTCAGACTTTATTCTGCACGATGTACACAAATAAATATCCCGGCAAGTCTGAAAACGCTTCACCTGTTTTTTGTGTGATTGAAAGTATCGTAATTGCTGTTTTCACGTGGGCGTGGATAGGCTTCAAGTTTGACGTGTCGCCACTGACACTGTTGTTTGGTGTGATAAATGCTGCTGCACTTTTCGGCTATAACACATCACTTATAAAAGCAAGCTCAAAAGGCTCGTATGCATTTATGAATGTTTCGCTGCTTTTCGGTGGAATTTTAATGCCGTTGCTTTATACAACTATATTCCTTGGTGACACGCTGAGCTGGTATCAGTATGTGGCGATAGGAGCTATGCTTGTTTCGTTTGTGCTTATGAATTACAAGGAGATAAAGCTCAAGGACACACCGTGGATCTATTATATTTTCTGCGCTATCCTTTTCCTTTGTAACGGTGTTTACGGTACCTTGCTGAAGGTTCAGTCAGAATACGATGTGAACGAAAAGAATGAAATGATTATCATTACATACGGTATTATGGGTGTGATTGCATTCATTCAGCTTGCTTTCAAAGAGAAGAAGGATACCTTAAAAGCATTTAAATTGTCAAAAAAGGCAGTCATTCCGTTAATTCTCTGTCTTATAAGTGCTTCACTTGCGATCAATATCCTTGTTATGGTTATCCCGATGGTTAATGCCGCTGTTTTATATACAGTTGAAAACGGTGGTGTGCTGATCTTGTCGGCTGTGTATTCCTTCGTTTTGTTCAAGGAGAAGCCGCAGTTGATGACAATACTCGGCATATTGTTGGCAACGGCAAGTATAACAGTCCTCAGTATATAAGAAAATCCCTGTTGCTCGTTTGAACAGCAGGGAAATTTTTTTGTTTTAAAAAGTCAGACCGCTTGTTGATGTATTAACTGTATTATCAGCAAAAACTGAATAAACAGGGTGCTCACTCAGGTTGCTTTTTATTTTCTTGTATGATATAATGATAAAAATACACTTAAAGTAAGTGGGGGGTTATTATGGCATTAAAGCATTCTGAAAGCAGAGTGTTTGCTGTGGAACTGGGAAAAATCGAAGAGGAAATAAAATCACAGCGATTTCATACTATGGTAGATATCACACCTACCAAATCTAATGATGTTGTGCATATCTATTGGTACGAGCATGATGTTTCGTTGTCTTCTTTCGGCGAGAAAATAATGATTCAGCTTCAGGAGATTAACGCTGACAGTACCAGAGTAGATATAACTTCTGAGTCTTTACAGGCTTCGAAAATGATTGATGTAGGTAGTAATCAGGGTAACGTAATCAGAATTTTTAAACATCTGGAAAAGCTTGTTGCACCACCGCCTGCAGCTCCTGCTCAACCTGCGGCACAGCCTCAGGCATACACTCCTCCGGTACAGCAGCAGACTTATGTTCAGCCTGTATATACTCAGCCTACTTACGTTCAGCCAACTTATGTTCAACAGCCGCCTGTATATAATAATGCGATGTATACTCCTCAGTATAACGGTTATGTGCAGCCTGCTCCTGTACAGTATGTGCCTCAGCAGATGTATGTTGCTCCTGCATATGTGTGCAGATTCTGTGGTTCAGGTATCACGGCTGACACTGTTTTTTGCCCGGGATGTGGGGCGAGGGTAGGCGGTAATCCCTCAAAGACCTGTACACACTGCGGCTATTCAAATGCGCTGGATGCAGAGTTCTGCTTAAACTGTGGACTTATGTTTTAAAAATTATCCCTACTGCTCGTATGAACAGTAGGGATAATTTTGTTATGTTATGAAAACATTGCTTCGATTTCATCGAGTTCAGATGGTGAATGTGCCGATACTGAAATTGAGATCATATAGTTGCCTTGTTTTCTGACGTAATATCTCTGGTAGACTGTAGTTGAGTAGTAGTCTGCCTGGAAATCTACAACAACGTATGTTTCACCATTGATATCGATTTCTTTTTGAGATGTGAAGTCATATTCAATATAGCTCTGAGAATTTAACTGTTCTTTAACAATGTCGATATATTCATCTTCGTTCAAATTCTGAAGTGATACGTTTTCAAAAATAAGAAATAAATTGGAACCGTAACTGTTTTGAGCTCCCATCGCATAAATAGTTTTCTGCTCAGACAGAGCTATTTCAAAATCAGAATATCCGAGAATGTCAGCACCTGTGCCCATAACCTCAGCAAGCTCTTCGTCTGAATAGAAGGTCCAATCGTCAGCTTTTTCGAATGCAAGGTTAATGGATTCGTTAACATAAGTGTTGCCTTCGATCGTACCACGTTCGATAGGCGTTGAACCTTCAGTACTGATTACTCCGGTACCGATAAGACCGCCTACAACTGCGATAACTGCAAAAACAACTGCAACAACAATACCTATTACAAGTCCGGTTTTCTTCTTTTTGGCAGGAGTCGGATTGACAGGAGCCGGATCAGGTGGACAAGGATTTGTGAAATTTGACTGATGTCCAAAAGGCTCCTGCGGCACCTGAGGTTGCTGTGTTACAGGTGCTTTACTTACGGGTGTCTGTATTGCTGCTCCGCATACGTTGCAGAATTTTGCTCCGTCGGGAAGCTGGTTGCCACAATTATTACAAAACATTTTTACCATCCTTTTCATTACAAAAGCGGTATCAGGTCAGCCTGATACCGCTTAAAATTTTATTTAGCGTAGTCGCCAACCTGCATCATAAAGTCACCGATCTGTGCGCCGAATTCAGGAGCACCGTCCATGATGAGCTTACCTTTCTTTGTGGATTCAAGCATATCATCTGTTGAAAGAAGAATGCCCAAAGCACTCGGAAGTGAGTCAAATCTCATTGTGAAGAACGGCATAGCTCTCTTGTATGTGCCGCGACCTGAACGTGTCTTACCTGCCTTAACGCGAAGGAAAGCAGAAACCTCAGGATAACCGTCAACTGCCCATGCATAAACACGGTCAGGGCTCTTCTTTGCCCAATCCTGAACACCTTCATGTCCGTGTTTGTTGAGCTGGCTGATACCTGATGAAAGAAGATAGAAGAAGCACTTAACAGCGAGCTTCTGAGTTTCCTCATCTGCGGGAGCCTCTGTGATTGTGAGAAGAGAAGACATTTTAAGAAGAACCATCATAAAAGCTGCAAATTCTACAGGCTTTTTGACAATACCCTTCATCTTAGGAAGAGTAGAGGGGCCGATGTTGCCCTTGAAAAATGCATTCATTGTCTCCATACTCTTGAATTCAAGCTCGATGTGAGCGTTTGTAGCAACCTTATCAGCACATACTTTCCATTCACCGTTATTAACTGTGAAGTGTGTAGCATACTTGCCGTTAGGTGAAGTAGGATCAAGAGCACTTACCTGATAAATACAATGAACCTTCTCAAACTTTTTAGCGAGGCTCGGAACGTCATTTGCAATAACCTTCAGGAGAGGTAAAGCAGCATTGAGGAAGATTTTATTGGTCAATAAAACTTCGTTTGCCATTTGTAAACCACCCTTTCAATTATACTTCGTCGTCCCAATCGTCGTCTTCTTCGAAGTCCTTATTCATAGCTTCACGGACAGCGTTTACGATACCGTTACAGTCGATGCCGAGCATTGACATAATGTCTTCGTGAAGGCCGATAGGAGCAAATGTGTCATTAAGACCAAGACGTGTGAATGCGCAACCCTTACCTGCTTCAGCCATAACTTCTGCAACTGCAGAGCCGAGACCACCGAGGATTGTGTGGTCTTCAACTGTGATGATACGGCGTGTATCCTGGATAGCCTTAAGAACAGCTTCCTTATCGAGAGGCTTGATTGTATGCATATCAAGAACGCGAACCTTAAGTCCGTCAGCGTTCTCGAGGAACTTAGCAGCCTGATAAGCCTGATATACGCAAGAACCGCAAGCGATAACTGTGATATCTGTACCGGGGTTAACCTCGATAGCCTTACCTACTTCGAACTTGTACTCTTTACCGTAATCCTTGCCGTAGAGAACACGGTCGAAACCACGGTTGATACGGATGTAGTAAGGACCGAAGTTTTCGTAAGCAGCCTGTACAGCCTCAGCTGTCTCAACACCGTCTGCAGGGCAGATGAGTGTGATGTTAGGCATTGAACGGATGACTGCCATATCGCAGATTGCGTGGTGAGTTGAACCTGCCTGACCGAAAGATGTACCTGAGTGAGTAGCAATGATCTTTGCATTTACGTTCTGGTAGCAGATATCTGTGTGAATCTGGTCAGCAGAACGAAGAGCAGCGAAGATTGAGAAAGTAGAAACAAAGGGAACGAGTCCTGCCTTTGCCATACCTGCTGCAATACCGAACATATTCTGTTCAGCAATACCTACGTTGAAGAAACGGTCGGGGAATTCTTTACCGAATACACCGATTTTTGTTGAACCGCCGAGGTCAGCTGTAAGACCGACGATTTCTTTATGCTCACGGCCGAGCTCAACGAGAGTCTGACCGTAAATTTCAGCAGTAGAAAGCTCAGTAGATTCAAGAGCTGTATATGTAAGTCCACCTGCCATAATTAGATGCCCTCCTTTTCTGCACGAGCTTTACGCTTCTCATAATATTTTTCAAGGCTCTTCTTAGCGAGATCGTATTTCTCAGCATCGATAGCGCCGTAATGCCAGTGATAGTCATCAGCCATGAAGTCGATACCTTCACCCTTAACAGTGTTAGCAACGATCATAACGGGTGCATCGGGCTCGCCGAGAGCGTAGTCGATAGCTTCTGAAAGCTCGTTGAGGTTGTGACCGTCAACTTCGATTACGTGGAAGCCGAAAGCACGCCACTTGTCGCAGAAGGGCTCAAGAGGCATAACGTCCTCTGTACGACCGTCGATCATACACTTGTTACGGTCAACGAATGAGATAACGTTTGTTGCTTTGAAAGCGTTGATAGCCATAGCTGCTTCCCAGTTTGAACCTTCGTCGCATTCACCGTCACCGAGGATACAGTATGTCTTGTAATCCTTGCCGAGAACACGAGCTGCGAGAGCTGTACCGAGAGCGATTGAAAGGCCGTGGCCGAGTGAACCTGTTGATGCGTCAACACCGATAACCTTATTTGAGTCAAGGTGGATACCCATCTTAGAATTTGTAAGGTTGAAAGTCTTGAGCTGCTCAGGATCGTTGAATCCCTTGTCAACGAGAACAGGTGCATAAGCGATACCTGAGTGACCCTTTGAAAGGATGAAACGGTCTCTGTCTTCCCAGTTCGGGTCGTCAACCTTGATGTTAAGATACTTGTGGTAGAGAATGGTCATCATATCCATAACGCTCATACCGCCGCCGATGTGGCCGCTGCCTGCCCAGAAAGTTGTATCAAGGCAAAGATTACGGAGCTCGTGAGCTTTCTTCTCAAGAGCTAACCATTCTGTCTTGGTTAATGCCATAGGTGCTTCCTCCTAAAAATTTATTTATATAATGTTTTATATTATACAGCCGGGTTAATTAAAATGCTTCGGGATGCTCTTTCTTAACTACCTTGAATGCTTCGTCAGCAACTTCAATTGTGTGCTTGATGTCAGCATCTGATACAGCATAGTTCATAAAGTGGTTGTGATGGCTGGAGAAGAAGATACCTCTCTTAACACATTCAGCAATCCATGCCTGATGAAGCATCATTGAGTCATCGTTAGCTATTCGCATATAGAAGAGTGCGGGTTCACCTGAGCAAACGAGATCGAAACCGTTGTTTGCACCGGCAGCCTTAAGACCGTCAAGAAGCTTAACGCTCTTTTCTTTAAGAACTTTCGGAAGGTCGAGAGCCTTCATCTTATTGATGTTAGCGATAGCAGCAGCAAACGGAACAGCACTCATCCAGTAAGAACCTGTGTAAGACATACCTGAAACAGCGTCTCTGAGGAATTCCTTACCGCAGAGGCAGGAGATGTTCCAACCGTTAGCAATAGCTTTACAGAAGCAGATAAGGTCAGCTTCAAAGCCGTAATATGCGTCAGAACCTGCAAGGTCAAGACGGAAGCCGCAACGAACGTCGTCCACGATGAGAACGATGCCCTTTTCTGTACAGAGCTTACGTACTTTCTGCCAGTAACCGTCAGCAGGAGTTACATTGTCAAAGTAGTTACCGTGAAGGTAAGGAGTTGAAATGAAAGCAGCGATTTCGCCTTCGTTCTCTGCTACGAGCTTCTCGAGAGCTTCGAAATCGTTCCAGTCAACATAGAGGTTGTTTGCAACGTCTTCGGGAAGAACGCCTGGATAGTCGATCTTCTGAACAACAGCAGAAACACCGTGATAGAATCCGTTAACGAAGATGATCTTCTTTCTGTGTGTAGCGTTACGTGCAGCCATAATAGCGAGCTGTGTTGTATCGTTACCGTTCTTTGCGAAGAATGCCCAGTCAGCAGTCTTGACAGTGTCAACCATCAATTCAGCAAGCTCAACCATCTTGTAAGAAGGTGATGTTGTACAGTTACCGAGCTTTGCCTGCTCCATAGCAGCCTTGTCAACGTCAGGGTCATTGTAACCGAGAATGTTGGGACCGTATGCACACATATAGTCGATGAATTTATTTCCGTCAACGTCCCAGAAGTAAGCACCCTTAGCTTTTTCAGAGAAGAAAGGCCATGCACTTACGGGGATGAAGTTACCTTCAGCAGGGCCGAGGTGACCGTAAACACCTGAAGGAATTACTTTTGTAGCACGCTGGAAAAGCTCACGGCTTTTGTCGTACTGATTAATTTTAAAGTTTGCCATATCTTTTTCCTCCCTTAAGCCAGATAAAGTGCAACTCTGTCAAGAATACGGTTGAGGTTATCGATCATATTGATCATACCGTGCATAGCAATTGTGCCTTCACCGATCTGAGCAACAGCGTTTACCTTGCCGTCAAACAAATCGTGAGCGAGCTTCATGCTGCCGAATTCCATGATTGCACGCGGCTCGTCAGGAGCCTGCTTGATTGTGATAAGGTGACCGTTCTTTGCGCGGACAGTTGAAGCGGGACCACCCTTGATAGACATCTTGATGTCACCGTCAACGATATGGTCTGCTGAGAACTTACCGATTTCGTCGTGGTTACCGATCTGAGAGATAGCAACTGAGATTGTGTAGAAGAGGAGAGATGTGCTGATTCTGAAAAATTCTTCATCTTCAAGATCCTCTTCACTCGGACGAAGGTAAGCTGTGAGAATATCAGTCAGCTTTGTGAAAGTATCCAAAAGGAACTTAATGTGAAGGAATCCCTTAGAGGGGATAGGTGTAACAGTACCGTCGATCATGCCATTGAACTTTTCGCATGATGAGAAGGGAAGCTTGATATCGCATTCGCTGATACCCTGCTCCATACGGCATTTGCCGTTTTTGAATGTGAGTGTTGCAGACGGGCCGTCCTTGACTTCGAAGCCGATGGAGATGGGCTTACGTTCAGCCAGGAGAGCACTTGCCTTGGGGTCAAGCTCGCACAGATTTTCAAGTGTGCCGAGTATAGCATACATATTTATGTACGCCAGTGTTTTTGCATCTGTCAAAGTAATTCCTCCTTGCACTTTAAAGTGTAAACATAACTTTACACGAAGCATATTTGCCATTTTATTGTAGCAAATACAATCACAAAAGTCAAACGTATTCATTGATTTTTTGTGCCAAAAGGCCAAAAAAATTAACAGATGACCAATAAATTAATTTTATTTTGTACAAAATAAACAATTTGTTAATTTAAACGGATAAAGCGGGGCGCTTTTTGCTTTTAAAACGGTGATTTTATTGGCAAAAAAATTAAAGCCGACGGAATATCCGTCGGCTTTAACTGTATCAATAAATGATTCTTGCAATAAATCCTGATGCCTTTGCGAGGCCGAGAAGAAGCTTGTCGATGAAAATCCAGAAGCCTGCCTTGAATCTGCTGATGTCCATATCGTTTCTGAACTCTTCGTTTTCGTAAGCGAGTTCATTTACGGTAATTACCTCTGACTCAAATGTATCGGGTGAATTTTCGTTGATGGTAATGAGTCTGCTTCCTCGAACGGGTTCTTTTCCGTAAGCGCTGAAGGATATACCGGGAGTGTTGATGAGCATAATTCCGTTATAATCAACCTCGTATGAGTTGACGTGGTCGTGACCGACCATAACTGAAAGAACATCGCCGTTTTCAACCATTGCATCAACCTGACCGTAGTTGAAAACACCGGGTGAGGGAGGCTCGAAAATATGACCTGTGAATACGCTTGTGTTCGGGAAGATAACGGGATAATGTTTGCCTCCGTTATAGCTCTCTGTAATGGGGTCGAGCGGATATTTTACAGAGGGGAACATAGCCTCGTAAACATCGGGAGGAATCATATGCTGGAAAGCTATTGAATAAACGGTTTCGCCAGCTTCTGCTTCAAGCTCAGCACAGGTTTCGTTGTACCATTCAATCTGATCCTCGCGAACGCTGTCATATCCGAGTCTTTTGCCGTTTTCATCACTTACGTAAGTGTTGGAATCGAACATCCAGAGGTTGAATTTAATCTCTTTCCCGTCAGAAGAATAAATAGGAAGATTGTGGTTTGCAGTACCGCTGAGTTCGGGGTCAGCATCGTATGCAAGGCAGTATTTACCACCGTAGCGCTGATACATTTCGAGGAGTTCTTCCTTATCAATACCCTGTTCGTGATCGTGATTGCCGAAAACAAGAGTGAAGTAAGTTTCGTGTTCGACGAAAGGAGCGACCAGCTCTTCAATTGCAGCTTCCTTGGTTTCTTCAGGTCCTACGGTGTTGTCACCACCGAGAACAACAAGGTCGGGCTCATAAATTTCGAGCATATAGTTGATATAAGTGAACATTTTTTCCTGAGCAGGATATCCGTCCTGACAGTCGCAAAGGTGAAGGATTTTAAATTCACCGTCATCGTTGAAACAAAGCTTGGTGCTTGAG
>JAXJUJ010000166.1:0-3580 GCA_036309125.1 Acutalibacteraceae bacterium
GGCAAGTTCAACGTTTCTGTGCTTTCCGTAAACGCTCCGTTCGACCTTTTCAAGCACTTCGGTTTTCAGAGTGGTAAAAACGTTAATAAGTTTGCCGACTTCGATAAATACGAAAAGAGCGAAAACAAAATTCCCTACGTCACTCAGGGAAGCTGTGCATTCTTAAGCGCAACTGTTTACACCTGTGTTGACCTCGGCACACATACGATGTTTATCGCAAACGTTGTGGACGGTGACATCATCAGCGATGACGAGCCTGTAACATATGCTTACTATCATCAGAACATCAAGCCGAAGCCGCAGAAGGTTGAGGTAAAGGCTGAAAGTGCGTACAGATGCAAAATCTGCGGATACGTACACGAGGGCGAGCTTCCGGACGATTTCATCTGTCCCCTCTGCAAACACGGTGCTTCGGACTTCGAGAAAATAAAATAAGGACTAAAAGCGACATTTACCCCGTATATTGAAACGGAGGTGTAAAAATGTCGCTTTCTTCTTTTTTGTCTTTTATCTGCAGTATAGGTTTTTTCATCTACGGAATGTCGCTTCTTTCAGAATCCTTACAAAATCTTGCAGAAACGAAGCCTGACAAGCTTCTCGGCAAGGTTACGGACAAACCGTTAATGTCAGTTTTCCTCGGAGCAATAGCAACAGGCATTGTGCAGAGCTCGACCGCAACAACGCTTATGACTATGGGACTTCTTGAAGCGGGGCTGCTCAGTATTTTTCAGGCTTTGCCTGTGGTAATGGGTGCAAACATCGGCACAACGGTTACTGCGCAGATTATAAAACTTGCCGATATCGACACTTCCTTCCCTATATTTTCTATACTGAAGCCTTCATATCTTGCGCCGTTTTTCATTTTCATAGGTGCATTTCAGAAGCTTTTTTTCAAGAAAAGAGAAGTCTTACAGTCGGCTTCTCTTTTTCTTGGCGCAGGTATTCTTTTTTACGGTATGAACCTTATGGAAAATAGTCTTCAGCCTCTTGCCGACCCGGAGATTTTCCCCAGGATTCTTTTCAGCTTCAGCAATCCTTTCTTGCTGTTTCTTTGCGGAATAATTCTTACCGCCGTTTTGCAGAGCTCATCAGTTTCTGTCGGCATACTTCAGGCTGTTTCAGCAGCGGGACTTATAAGCTTTTCTGATGCAGTGCCTATATTGCTCGGAATGAACATCGGCAAATGTCTGCCCGAATTTGTCGCATCACTCGGTATGAACAGAAAAGTTAAAGTTCTGATGGTTTCTGACCTGATTGTCAATCTTTCAGGGTGTGTAATATTCGGCGTCATACTAATCTTTTTGCCTGATGATATTTTCAAT
The DNA here is from genome assembly GCA_036309125.1 of Acutalibacteraceae bacterium. GTDB lineage: Bacteria > Bacillota > Clostridia > Oscillospirales > Acutalibacteraceae > CAG-488. Next base: position 1,323 of record JAXJUJ010000166.1, read on the forward strand.
ATGCAATCCACACGTACATTGATTGCAAATTTTCATACATTTTTCAATGTTACCTCTACCCTCCTCATTCTTCCTTTCTGCAAAAACATTATAAAATTTTCAGAAAGAATCATAAAACCTTCTGCAAAACAGCACCCGTCTGCACGTTAACACTCTTTTTTAGCACCACTTCAGCAAATTATGTGTAAAATTAGAGAGCTAAATTCGAAATTTACTATTGTATTTTTTTTGAATAGTATGTATAATACTATGGTAAAAAGAATGCAGACAGATAATACAATGTATTTTGTTTTCTGCTGTCTGCTGTAAATCCGTACTGAAGGTACGGTGGAGGAGTTAAGAACATGCTTGGAAAATATGTTCGTATCAAGGTGACTCATCCAATTCATTCTTACAGCAATGAGCAAGGTTTTACTTATGAGCTCAACTACGGTGAAGTTGAGGGCGCAAAGCAGTACAATGCACCCGTAAAAGGTGCTTTTATCATGGGAATCAATCATCCCGTACGTAGCTTTGACGGAAGAGTAATCGGAATTGTACATTACAAAAATTGTGATGAAATTGATTGGATTGTAGCACCTAAGAGTACAAGATTTATCAACATTGATATCATCAATGCAATCGACTTTGCGGTCAGAGACCGTGAACACACACTTGACTGTCTGTATGAGCGTTCATGCGGTGCAGTTGTTTACCGTGAAATCGGTGGAATGATACGTTTTCTTCTTATCAAAAACCGTCGCAGTGCACATTGGGGCTTCCCGAAAGGTCATGTTGAGCTTGGCGAAAGTGACAGCCAGACGGCTTACCGAGAGGTACTTGAAGAAACAGGAATACATATCAATATCCATCCTGATTTCATCACCAAAAGCCAGTATACAATTCAGGGTAAGGTAGAGAAAAACGTCACTATTTACCTTGCATCCACAGCCGACACACAGACTATCATCCAGAAGGAAGAAATCGAGGATTACATCTGGCTCGGCTACGAAAAGGCTCTCACAAAGCTTCGCTTTGACAACGACAAGACCATTCTGACAAAATCTTATAATTATCTCGTTAAAAATAAAGTTATTACGGAGTGAAAAACATGGTCGACAGCATAGTTGATTCACTGATTACCTTGTTCGGCACAACAATTCCGAAAGAGCTTACAGTTTTTGTCATTTCGTTAATGCCTATCCTTGAGCTAAGGGGCGGACTTATCGCTGCGCGAATTCTTGAGATGAACGTATGGAGCGCATTCTTTTTCTGCTTCATAGGCAATATGCTTCCCATCCCGTTCATCCTTCTTTTCATCCGCAAGATTTTTAACTGGATGAGAAAATGGAAGCATTTCGGAAAGATAATAATCAAAATGGAAAACAAAGCTGAAAAGCACCGCAAGACAATAGAAAAATACGGTGTATGGGGTCTTCTCATTCTCGTCGCTATTCCCCTTCCGGGTACAGGTGGTTGGACAGGAGCTCTCGTCGCTGCAATTATGGACATCCGTATACGACGTGCATTACCCGTAATCGCTTTGGGTGTGTTTATTGCAGGACTTATCGTCGGTGGAATTTCATTCGGTCTTTTCGCTTAAGAAATCAACAGGTATTTCACTATGGCTGACAAAAAATCAGGAAACAAAACTTCAATTCAATTTTTGCTTTTCTTCTCTGTCGGAGCAGTTAACTTTCTGTTCCGACAGATAGTTTTTACTGTCCTTTCTTCTTTCGGGATCGGTACAATGCTTTGCAATTTTCTCGCTTTCTCCGTCAGTGTTGTTTCATCATATATTCTCAACGGCAATCTCATTTTCAAGAAGGAAGAGGGAGAAAAACGAGTCTGGTGGAAGGTTTTCTTCAAGCTTTATTTTGTTTATTCCATTACGGGAGTGCTTCTTTCAGGTATTCTTCTATGGTTTTTCCTTGATGTGGTAAAGCTTTCGCAATTCACTCCTTCCTGGGTCGAATTTTTCAATCTGACAAAGTTTATGCCAGCAATCGAAGCTGATCTTATTTCAAAAGGAAATCTCACACCCGTCTACGAATGGATCGCAGAGCCGATAGCTTCGGTTTTCACCGTTCTTATCCTCATGCCGCTTAATTTTGTCGTAAACAAATTCTGGGCTTATAAAAGTTAAATTTTCGTTATTATTATACTTTAATTACCACTAAAAGATGTGGTTTTGAAAGAAATCTTTTCGCCCGAACTGCGTTAAAAATCCTTGAAATACGGCAGTATATCTGCAGATTTTTGCCTTGTTCAGACAAAAA
>JAXJUJ010000167.1:0-26181 GCA_036309125.1 Acutalibacteraceae bacterium
ACCCTCAACTGTTCAATATTATCTCTTATCTATTATCTGCAAAGGTGAAAACCTTTGCCCTACAATCCCGAATTTGTAGCAAAAAACGACGGCAGAAACTGCCGTCGTTAATGTTATGTATTCAATCAGCCCTTGAGCTTTCCGCCCTTCATCTTGATAAGTTCACGGTAGCTGATGAGTTCAACATCATGCTTTTTGAGATACTCGTGAACATACGGGTCTTTCATAAGCTCATATTCCCAGACTCTGTCGCGCCATCTTGCTGTGATGCCCTTAAGCTCATCACACTCAACTGACGGGTGGATAAATGTTTCAGTTACACCGTCTTCAGGAATATCTGTCCAGATTTTAAGAATTGTATCACGGTAAACCTCATAGCTTACACGCATATCATCATTCCAATCAGGGAAAAGAAGATAGTCAGGAATTACAACGTCGTACTTCTTACCCCAACGCTTTGAAAGAAGAGTAACTGCAGCATATGCAATATACGGTGTACCCTTCGGGCAGATTCTCTTGTCATGCTTTGTGTAAAGACGGTATGCATAGCCGTATTCACCGCACACACGAAGAGTCATCTTTGAAAGGCCAAGTCTGCCTGTATAGTGACCGTAAAGTGAACCCATATGATTGTCGGTATGTGAAGGCTTCATTCCCCAGCTGTGTGCAAGGTCAATCTGAGCACGGATTTCAGCCTCAAGATCTTCATAAGAAGCATTCTTTTCAACCTGGTCGCTTTCGTGCCACATATAGCCTGCTTCATCCATAAGAGTCTTACCTCTTGTAAGCGGTTTCCAGCGGTATTTGCCCCATTCGCTTGTCATTGTAAGGTGGACACCGATTGCATACTCGGGATGAGCATTAGAAAATTCAACCGCAGCCTTCGCTGTAGGACAAGGAATCATAATTGTAGCTGATTTAAGCCAGCCGCCTTCAAAAAGCTCTGCAACAGCTTCATTTGCTGCATTACACATTCCGTAGTCGTCTGCATTAACAATAAGATACTTAGGCATATATTTAAAAGTCCTTTCTTTATAAGCTATTAGTATTATATCATATTATTTTCAATAATCAACATTTATTTAGCGTACAGCTGTCCTATAACAAAGTTTCTGAAGCGACACGGAAACAATTTGCAAAGTATACATACAAATTTATAGCTTGCACCTATGGCGTAAATCGGCTTCACTTTATTTCTGAGTGCAATTTTTGCAATGTACTTACCTGCGACTTCAGGCTTCATACCCTTTTGTTCGTCACGCTCCATACCTGCTACGCTCTTTGAGATTCTTCCGTTATAAACGTCATCACCCTCAAAAGTCTTTTTACGAGCCTGTGTAAATTCCGTGCAGATATCCCCGGGTTGGACAGCAGTAACAGTTATATTAAACGGTCTGAGCTCGTTAGCCAAGGCACAGGTATATGATTCAATAGCCGCTTTTGAGGCTGAACAATAAGTCTGAAAAGGAATATGTGCAACAGCCGCAACAGAGCTTATATTCACAATACGTCCTCCTCTGTTTTCTCTCATATTCGGTATAACTGCTTTATTAACGTTTACCATTCCGAAGAAATTGACATCAAACTGAGATTTTGCATCTTCAAGAGATGTAAATTCAACTGCACCTGAAATGCCGAATCCTGCACAGTTTATAACAATGTCTATTCTGCCCTCTTTTTCATACACTTCTTTCACAGCTGAAATCACATTGTTTTCATCCGTAACGTCAACTCTGATGTGTTTAATCCCGTCTACTGTAATGTCACGTCTGCTGAAGTCATAAACCATACAATCTGAATCTTTCAAAGATTTAGCTGCACAGCGTCCGATACCTGAATTAGCACCCGTTACGATTACAACTTTTTTAATCATTTAAATCACCTGTTTTCTGAACACGGATTTTTAAATCAGTATAACATTCAGAACTTTCATTGTCAAAGTTAAATTGACAAAACAACACAAAATTGCTACAATCTTTATATTAAATACAAAGGTGCTGATTATATGTTTTTAACACAAGGAATATACGATTTAGATGAGCTTGCACGGTTTAACCTGCATATTCACACCAATTTTTCCGGCTGTGCAAAGGATGAGATGAGCTTTGAAAACATCGTCACAACTGCAACAAAAGCAGGACTTGAAATGATTGCACTCTGCGACCACATTTACGAGCCTGAGGATCTGCCTGAATTCATCGAAAGCTGTAACAATTTAAGAAGACTGAGAGATGAGATGATTCCTGACATCAAGGTTCTCATCGGTGGTGAGTTTTCTTGCTACGGCAGCGATGCTTACACATTGAAAGGCATTGAGCTTGAAACAGAGTATCGTCTTTACGCACAGAACCACTTCCACGTTACGGGGTGGGAACAGCCGCCGGTAAGAACACCGGAAAACTACAAAGAACTGACTAAAGTAATGCTCAGAAACCTCTTCAAGGATAAGGCTGCGGACACCATCGCCCATCCTCTTAACGGAAAATACCTTACCAAGAGTACGGGTTGGAGCAACGAAGCCGTCGGAAGTTGTTGGTCTGATAATGAAATCAGTGATATTCTTACAGAAGCCTACCAAAGCGGATGTGCATTCGAGCTTAACACAGGCGCTGTTATGGCAGATGCACCGTTAGCAAGACGTATATTTAACATCGGAAAGGAAATCGGTGCTGTTTTCACTATCGGTACTGATGCTCACAGGCTTGACAGCGTCGATCCAAAAAACTTTCTTGATGACATAAAGAGAATATTGCTTTAAGGGAGTTACAGTATGAAAAAGAAAGTATACACACAAGAACAGCTTCTGAAACTACAGAAAAAGCGAGACAAGGAAATTTTGAAATGGGAGAAAGAAAGAGCAAAGCCCAAAAAGAGCTATTATTTTGCTTATCTCGTTTTTATTATTACTCTTATCTACGCTACTGATGAAATCGCATCTCAGATAGGTACTCTGATGAAAACAGAAATTGCGAACGACCTACTCGCCTCTTTCGGTTCACGTTCAGGTACATTTCTTGATATTCTCTCGATACTGATTGTTCCTTTTCAGGCAATAGGACTTTTGTACCGTCCACTTGCTGACCGTTGGGGCAGAAAGAAATTCCTCGTTATCAACACATTCGGAATGAGCCTTGCAATGCTTGTTATTTTCCTTTCAAATAATCTCATTCTTTATTTCATCGGCGCGTGTATGGTACAGTTTTTCATTCCGCACGATATGCACGTTGTTTACATTATGGAATCCTCACCGTCAAAGCATCGAGGAAAGGTTTATTCATCGATCAAATTCATCGCAAATATGTCCGTAATGCTTGTACCTGTTCTCAGAAGATTGCTTATGCACTCAGCTTCTGAGTGGAGAATGGTTTTCCTTGTACCTGCACTCGTCGGTCTTGTTTCAAGCTTCATCGCACTTATGACTGCTCGTGAAACAGACTCATTCATTGAATCAAGACTTCGATATCTCAGAATGACAGACGAAGAAAGAGAAGCTGAAAAGAAACTCAAGGACACCCAGAACGCTCAGGGTGGTCTCATCCCCGCTTTAAAATTTGCAATGAAGCATAAGCAGCTACGTTGGCTTTACATAACTTCTTCCATTGTTAATATCGGTTTTATCGGCACTGTTAATTATCAGGTAATTATGACTTACGGCTATGCACAGCATCACGTTAAGGAAGGCTTATTTGCAACACTTGAAGCAGCACTTGAAGCTGTCAGCATCGGTGACGTTACAACAGCTTTGTTTATGTTCCCTGTCGGCTGTGCCGTTTCACAGGTTATCATGGGATTCATTTCTGACATTAAGGGAAGAAAATCAGCAGCTATTGTTACAGCAGTTAACTGTATGATTGCATTCTTCACATTCACAATCGGTTCAACACTCGGTTGGAATCCTACACTCGTCGGTTTTCTCTGCGGTGCAAGCATCGGCAGCTACTACTCAACCAACGACGTTCTCATTATGATGATCGGCGAATCATCTCCTACAAATCTTCGTTCATCCACGATGTCAGCTCAGTTCCTTGTCACTGCCGTAGGCTTTGCACTTTCATATGCAATAGGCATTGGCGTTCCCCTTATTACAAAGCTCGGAAATGAAATTATCGGTACTGTTTCACTTGCACTTCTTGTTCCAGGTTTTATCGGTGCATTCTTTGCACTTGTTCTCAGAACACACGAAACTAAGGGCATTGATATGGATACTGTCACAGGTTGTGAGTGGGATTGATGAAGTAACAAAAATTCTCATAAATTAAATAAAAAACAAGTCACTCTTTTGTAGAGTGACTTGTTTTTTGTTTAACACATTATTCAAGTAATGAAACAATCTTTTTGAACTCAACCGTATTTTTAAAATCTTCTGTCAACGGATATTTTTCAGTTAAAAGTTCCTTCATTTGTGTTTTAGCAACATAAGTTGAACCTAATGTATGTTTATCAAATTTATTGCCCTCAAACATAACAGAGTGCATAGTTGTTATTCTGTCCATATTATCAAATTCGATTGCAAGTTCACACATTTTCCTGAAGTTTACCAATGCATTAACATTATCACCAAGCTTGAAATATCTTACTCCTAAATGTCCATAATTATACATTACCGTTCGCCACATTTTGCCGTAATGACCGTCATCGTACACAAAATTTAAAAAGTCAAGTTCTGTTTTGAAAGCCGAAAGCACCCATTCATCAGAGAAGTTTCTGTCATAGAAAAAGCCGTTGTAATGAAAATAATGAGAATATACTGTATTGAGCAGTAAAAACTGTTCTTCAAGTGTGTTCATTATTATCTCATCACCATTAGGATAATTTTCGGGATAATAAAAACAGAACATTTCCTGACCGTCTCTCATCCTCGGCATTTCTTTTATGATTTTCTCACAGTCCTCAAATGTTATACCGCTTCCTTCTTTCTGTGAAAGACCTTTATAGAGCTCTACAATATGCCTTTTAGCTGAAATACGTATTTTATCATTATTGCAGTTCTGTTTGATATTTTCATATATTGCGATTATTTTTGCGACATTTTCAGGTGTATTTTCTTTGAAATGAACAAGGCAGGTCATATATCTCAAAAGAACACGAAAATCGTTAGGAAACTTTTCTTTAAGTCTGTTTATTATTTCCTGTTTTAATTCTATATCTCTGAGATTATCATAAGCTTCAAGTTCTCTGATTATTTCAGCCTCATCTTCTGCTCTGTTAACACCAAGCAACTCATCAACACTTACCTTGAAGAATCCTGCAATTTCAGGAAGCATCGTAATATCAGGATATGTTTCTCCGCGTTCCCAGTTGCTTACGCTTTGTGAAGTAACACCTAAAAACTCTGAAAGGTTTTCTTGCGTAAGTCCTTTTTCAAGCCTTAATCTTTTGATGTTTTCACTTAAATAAATAGTCAACTCTTATCACCTCTGATTAGATTTATGACCGGTCTGTACACATAATAACACAGCAAAACAAATGATACAATAAAGCATTTATTGTATACAAGTCAAGAGATACTTGAAAATATAAAAAGCAGCTGTACAAAACATCATAAACAGATATCATGTAACAGCAACTTTGATTAATATTAGTCCCCTGCGGCAGGAGGCGTAAATCCCTTGCCTAAGATTTCATTGGCCTCTGTCAGAACGACAAATGAATCGGGATCATATTCTTTTACTTTTTTACGTATTTTCGGGATTTCGTGGCTTCTTGCAGCACAGATAACAAGCTCATTCGTGTCTCCTGTGTAACCACCTTTGCCTTCAATTATAGTTGCGCCTCGTTTACAGTTTTCCGTTATCATCTTTGCAATTTCGTCACCTTTTTTAGTGAAGATATAAAGCATCTTACCACTACCAGTACCATAGAGTATATGGTCCATAACCTCTGAGCTTGCAAAGATCAGAATCGCAGCGTACATAGCACTGTCTACACTACCGAAAACAATTGCTGCCGTTATAACAACCACTGCGTCGCAGACAAGAATCATAGTACCCATAGTCATATGAGGCCAGATTTTCTTTAAGAGTCTGCCGAGCACGTCAGTACCTCCCGAAGTAGCTCCGCGGACAATAATCAGTGCTATTCCGGCACCACACATTGCGCCACAGAACAATGCGGCAAGAAGTTTATCTCCCGTATAAGCACCTATAAGTCCAGCATCCATAACAGCTGCTACACCGTCGATACAAAGTGACAAAACCACTGTTGTCCACAAGGTTTTCAGTGTGAATGCTTTTCCTATGAATATCCACGCAAGTATTATCAGCGGAACATTAAGAACAAGTCCTGTAAGACCAACAGGAAGCTGTGGAACAAGATAGTTGATTATAATTGCAAGACCCGTAATTCCGCTTTGTGCGATATTATTAGGAATTGCAAAAATATTTACACCTGCAGCATATAGCAGACAACCTGCAAGATAATACACATTATCAATCGCAAACTCTTTTATACTGAAATTTTTAAAAACAGATTTAATGCTTTCTCCCTTTTTCAATGTAAAGCCTCCGTCAGTTTTCAATTATGTAAAAAAGTTCTTTAATTCGTTCAATTTCGTCCGAAAGATACAGATAACCTATAAGCGACTCAAATCCCGTTGCCATATGATAATCACTCTGTGATGCATTTTTAGGCAGATGACCTGATTTCGCATTACGACCTCTTTTATAAACAGAAACCTCTTTTTCTGTCAGATGAGGCAAAAGCTTTTCAACAAATCCCGCCTGTGCAGATGCCTTTACCTTCTGCACAGCAAGATTATGAAGGTCGTTTGCAGGTCTGTTAGCCTGGCATATAAGACTTTCTCTGACAAGCAGATCAAAAACAGTATCGCCTATAAACGCAAGAGTCAACGGACTCAATTCGTTAGGTTTAATATCTTTCTCTTTTAATAATCTTTCCATTTTTCAATCACGGCACGAAGTCAAATTCAAGGTCATAAATAACAACCGTGTCGCCTTCCTGTATTCCTTTTTCTTCAAGTGCATCGATAATACCGCTTGACTGCAAAACTCTCTGAAAATACTGCAATGACTCATAATCATCAAGATCTGTTCTCTGCAATATTTTAAGAAGCCATTCACCCTCAACAAAGTATACATCATCTTCAACGGTGATTGTATACTTGCCTGTACTGTTCTTTTCAAAGAATTCAGTCGGGATTTCTTCTTTTTCATATTTCTTTATCGGAGGAAGTGTTGCAAGCTTAGCAGCAACTGCATTGATAACCTCCTGTGTACCTTCCACTATCGGTGCACACATTGTGAAATACTGATAACCTCTCTCGGTAAAGTATTTCTCGAGCGTTTCAAGCTGTTCATCTGTCGCAAGGTCAATCTTGTTACCTACAACAATCTGCGGAAGGTCAGCCATATCGGGATTAAATTTCACAAGTTCAGCATTGATTGTATTGAAATCCTCAATAGGATCTCTGCCTTCACTGCCCGCCGCATCAATAACGTGAACAAGCAAACGGCAACGCTCAACGTGGCGAAGGAATTCGTGGCCAAGTCCTATTCCGTCACTTGCACCCTCAATAAGACCCGGAATATCAGCCATAACAAAAGAATTACCTTCACCCATTGAAACAACGCCGAGAACAGGCGTAAGTGTTGTGAAGTGATAGTCCGCAATTATCGGCTTTGCCTGACTTACAACTGAAATGAGTGTAGATTTACCTACATTCGGGAATCCGAGCAGACCTACATCAGCAAGAAGCTTAAGTTCAAGACTTACCTCCCACTCTTCACCCGGTACACCGGGTTTTGAGAAACGCGGTGTCTGCCTTGTCGGAGTAGCAAAATGAGCATTTCCCCATCCGCCTCTGCCGCCTTTAGCCGCAACAAACATATCATCATCAGACATATCTGCCATAACTTTACCGCTTTGTACCTCACGGATTATCGTTCCTCTGGGTACTTCGATTACAAGATCTTCTCCTTTACGGCCGTTTCTGCGTCCTGTCTGACCGGGATTACCGTTAGGTGCTTTATATTTTCTTTTATATCTGAAGTCGGCAAGCGTTGAAAGATTGTCATTTACCTTAAAGACAATATTTCCTCCTCTGCCACCGTCACCGCCGTCAGGTCCGCCTGCAGCAACATACTTTTCACGGTGAAAGGCAACGGCGCCATTTCCGCCGTCGCCTGCTTTGATTTTAATTCTGGCTATGTCAACAAACATAGTATTTTTACCTCGGAATAATTATTTTAATTCAGCTCTTGCAGCTTTGATATTCTCAACAAACTGTTTTGCTGTTTCTGTGATCTTCTTGTAATCACCTGTATTTGCGCCTGCTGTAAGTGATGAACCTGCACCTACTGCCACTGCACCTGCCTTGATCCATTCGCCAACATTATTAACGTCAACGCCGCCTGTAGGCATCATCTTGGCATAAGGAATAGGTCCTCTGATATCCTTGATGATCTTCGGACCGAAAAGGTCTCCCGGGAACACTTTAAGAATATCTGCACCGTTTTCCATCGCAAGAACGCCCTCACGTACAGTCATAATACCGGGCATCATTGCTACTCTGTAACGGTTACACATCTTGAGTGTTTCAATATCAAGATAAGGACTTACAATGTACTGAGCGCCGCTGAGCATAGCTATACGTGCAGTTGCAGCATCCATAACCGTACCTGCACCGAGAATGATGTCATTCTCGTCGTACTTTTTAGCAAGTTCTTCAATTACTCTGTCAGCATGAGGGACTGTAAAGGTAAGCTCAATTGCAGCTACTCCGCCTTCCATGCAAGCATCGACGATTCTTTCAGCTTTATCTGTGCTCTCTGCACGGACAACGGCAACGATACCACAGTCCTGAATTCTGGTTAAAATTCTTTCTTTATCCATTTTAAAAACTCCTTATCTCTGTACTCGTGCGCCTGCACCGCTGACAATTCTTTCAACCTCAGCTTTGCTTGCCATTGAAGTGTCGCCCGGGGTGGTCATTGCAAGTGCGCCGTGTGCTACACCATAATTAACAGCTGTCTGCGCATCACCTGTTGTCATAAGACCATAAACAAGACCTGATGCGAAGCTGTCACCTCCGCCTACACGATCATAAATTTCAAGACCCGGAAGTTCGAGTCCCTTATAAATTTTTCCGTCAGCCCAGCAAATTGCACTCCAGTCGTTAACAGTAGCTGTTTTAACTGTACGTAAAGTAGTTGCTATAACCTTAAAATTAGGATAAACCTTAACAGCATTTTCAATCATCTTGAAATAACCGTCAAGATTGAGTTCTTTAAGATTTTCATCGTTTCCTTCAACTTCAAGACCAAGACAAGCAGTGAAATCTTCTTCGTTACCGATCATAACGTCGATATACTTTGCTATTTCCTTATTAACCTGCTGTGCCTTTTCCTTACCACCGATATCCTTCCAGAGTGACGGACGGTAGTTGAGGTCATAAGAAACGATTGTGCCGTACTTTTTTGCAGCCTTGACAGCTTCAATAACAACCTCAGCAGTTGTGTCCGAAAGAGCAGCAAAGATACCGCCTGTATGAAGCCATCTGACACCGAGAGTACCAAAAATGTAGTCCCAGTCTATATCGCCTGCCTTGAGCTGTGAAGCAGCAGTATTGCCTCTGTCAGAAACACCTACAGCACCTCTTATACCATAACCTCTTTCGGTAAAGTTAAGTCCGTTACGGACTGTTCTGCCGATTCCGTCATATTTAACCCATTTTATCAATGAAGTATCAACACCACCCTGAAGTATAAAATCCTCAACGAGTCGACCGACTTCATTGTCAGCAAAAGCTGTGACAACAGATGTCTTCAGTCCGAAGCATCTTCTGAGGCCTCTTGCAACGTTATACTCTCCGCCGCCTTCCCATACACGGAAACTTCTGGCTGTTTTGATCCTTCCATCGCCCGGATCAAGTCTGAGCATAACCTCTCCGAGTGAAATCATATCAAAAGCGCATTCATTCTGCGGTCTTAATTTCAAATCCATATCGTTCATCCTTTCTTCTTAAATCTTTTAAATGGTCGTTTGACATAAAAAACAAACATAGTCGGATCTTTTACCATTCTTGCAATCTCATACAAATGCCTTGATCTGAAGAAAGGTACAAAAAGCTTTTTTATATTTGCATCAATATCGTTGTTATTTTTAAAATCATCAAGCCACTTCTCACCGATACGTTTACTTTCCCTGAGAACATACTTCTGCGCAGGAGTACCTATCGAACTTGTTCTGTTATAAAATATCGACTGATAAAGGTACTGCAGACAGTATGCTTTCAGAAACGAGTATTCTGAATCTTTGAGAAACTCACATAAATCATCAAAAGATAAGGTGATTGAAAATTTGCTTTCAGTAAAATCTGAGGTAACATAGGAATATTCACGTTGAAAATAGTAATATAAGTTTTTATCAACTATACCGATTGTTGCACCATTAGCAAGAATTCTAACAATATAATTAGCATCTTCGCCATTACTAAATTCTTCCTTAAACCTTACTGATTTTGCAACATCATTACGAAAAATTTTACTCCAAACCGATTTACCTAAAACAGAACCATATTTGTATGAAAACAAATCTTCATGATTAATTTTCTCACATTTATACTCAGTTATCTCTTCCATGCTTTCATCATTATCAGCTGTTTTAATCTCTGGGGCACACACACAATCAAATCCCGAATTTTTAATGGCGTTAACAAAAATTTCTATAGTCTGATAATGCATATAGTCATCGCCATCAACAAAAACAATATAGTCACCTGTTGCAAGTTCAAGGCCATTATTTCTTGCCGCAGAAACACCTGCGTTTTCCTGATAAATATATCTTATTCTTTTGTCAGTTTTACATAACTCTGAAATTATCTCAGCCGAAGAATCCTTGCTTCCATCATCAACACATATAACTTCAATGTTTTTGTAAGTCTGATTAAGGATACTTTTTATGCAGTGCTCAATATAGTCTTCGAGATTGTAAACCGGTACGATTACGCTGACCAGAGCAGACATACTGCCACCTCATCTCAATTATTTTTACACACCTGAATAAGCGTTGAAACCACCGTCAACAGCAATAGTTGTACCTGTTACAAAGCCTGAATACTCCTTATCACAGAGGAAAAGAAGAGCGCCTGAAAGCTCTTCGGGCTCGCCGAATCTTCCCATAGGTGTAGCCGCAAGAATCTTGCCTGTTCTTGCAGTCGGCGTGCCATCCTCGTTCCAGAGAAGAGTCTTATTCTGCTGTGTTGAGAAAAATCCGGGAGCAATCGCATTTACTCTGATTCCCATTTCAGCAAAGTGTACTGCCATAAACTGTGTAAAGTTTGCAACAGCTGCCTTAGCTGCGGAATAAGCAGGGATTTTTGTAAGAGGACGGAATGCATTCATTGATGTAACCATAACAATACAGCTGTCATCCTTCATCGCCATATCTCTTGCAAAAATCTGAGTAGGAATAAGAGTACCCAGGAAATTAAGATTAAAAACAAATGAAATACCCTGAGGATCGAGATCAAAGAATGTTTTGACATTTTCATCCTTTTCGATGAGATCTATTTTCTCAAGTGTTTCTTTTGTGGTTGTACCCTTCGGATTATTACCGCCTGCACCATTGAGAAGAATATCACAGGTACCAAGCTTTTCAGCGATAATGTCTCGAGCTGCCTTCATGCTCTCGGGTTCAAGAACATTGCATCCCACAGCAATCGCAGTGCCACCGTCAGCAACGATCTCATCAGCAACCTTCTGTGCTGCAGCTTCGTTAAGGTCAAGTACAGCTACTTTAACACCCTGCTTTGCTAGTGTTTTGGCAAAACCTGAGCAGAGTACTCCGCCTCCACCGGTAATTACAGCAACCTTGCCATTAAGACTTTTGTGCTCTGTCATATATAAAACCTCCGATTATTTTGATTTTGAAACAGCTTCCCAGAGTCCGTTAAGGTAAGCTGCACCGAGTGCTCTGTCGTAAAGACCGTAACCGGGTCTTGCGACTTCACCCCATATCATTCTGCCGTGGTCAGGTCTTATATAACCATCAAATCCGGCATCCTGTAAAGCCTTTACTATTTCATACATATCAAGTGATCCGTCTTTTGAAAGATGTGATGTTTCGTTAAACCAGCTTTCGCGGATTTTGATGTTTCTGAGATGTGCAAAGTAGATTCTGTCGCCTACCTCACGAATCATCGCCGGAAGATCATTTTTATCACTTGCACCAAGAGAACCTGTGCAGAAAGTAAGACCATTATACGGTGAATCTACAAGCTTCAGGAACTTTCTGATATCTTCAATATTCTTGATGATACGCGGAAGCCCGAAAATATCCCACGGCGGATCATCAGGATGGATAGCCATTCTGACATCGCACTCTTCGCAAACAGGAATAATCTCCTCAAGAAAATGCTTAAGATTATTCCACATATCGTCAGCTGTAATATTCTTATACTTTTCAAAGAGTTCTTTGATTTCACCCATACGCTCAGTTTCCCAACCGGGCATAGCATATCCGTTTGAGTTATCATCAATCTCCCTGAACATATCTTCAGGACTTTTACCTTCAACCTGAACACCGTTATAGCTAAGGCAAGTAGCACCGTTACCCATATCCATAGCCAGATCAGTTCTTGTCCAGTCAAAAACCGGCATAAAGTTATAGCAAATAACTTTAACGCCTGCTTTTGCAAGGTTACGGATACTTGTCTTATAGTTTTCAATATACATATCGGCAGTAGGTGCACCAAGTTTAATATCTTCGTGTACATTAACGCTTTCGATGCATTCCATTGTAAGTCCTGCAGCCTCAATCTCTTTTTTCATATCCATTATCATATCAAGAGGCCAAGCTTCACCTGCAGGCAAAGCATGTAATGCAGGCACAACGCCGACAACACCGGGCACCTGTCTTATCTGTTCGAGAGAAACGGTATCCTTTTCCTTACCGAACCATCTCATCGTCATCTGCATAAGATCAATCCTTTTTCAAATATACTTTATCTCCCTTTGCGGAAGATTCAAAAATTGCTAAAAATTCTTCGACGGCTTTTCCGCCTTCAATAGCATCTATCGGGAATTTTCTGTCGTTTTCAATACAATCGTAGAAATCATTGATTAGAGAGCTATGACCTTTTCCCCAATAATTTTTTCCTGCAAAGCCTGTATTATCCGCAAGATGAAGCTGTTCAATATTGCCGTCACGGATAACATAAGCATTGTCACCCTCAAGACGCAACACTGCTTTTTCACAAACAACATCTATAATCACGGGCAGATTTTTTGAAAATGCTGTAGTTGCATTGTAAAGTCCCAGAACACCGTCTTCATATTCGAAGATAGCGTGAACCGTATCTTCAACCTCAATAAGATCCTTGAGATGATCAGTAAAAACGTGTCCGGTTACACAAGCAGTCTTTTTGCCGGAAACATATCGCATAAGATCCTGTGTATGAATAGCCTGATTTACAGCTACACCGCCGCCTTCTTTTTCAAGTGTGCCATGCCAGTCATCACTATAGTAAGAAGCATCACGGAACCAGTGAACCGTCGCTCTGACAGCCTCAACCTTACCGTATGTTTCCTTCTCTACACACTCCTTAACAATGAGTGCAGACTCATTATATCTGTTCTGAAAACAAACGCCAAACTTCGCATCACTTAAAAGCTGTGCCTTTCGCAGCTGCGAAAGTCCCTCAGCAGAAATCGCACACGGTTTTTCACAAAGCACATGAACACCCTCCGTCAGTGCTTTTACTGCCATAGGAACATGTAGGTAATGCGGTGTACATATGTGTACGCAATCAGGTTTATCCTCACGCAACATCTTCTCATAATCATAGTAGGCTTTACAGCCGTATCTGAGTGCCGCAGCATCGGCTTTTTCAGCCACAATATCAACAACAGAAGAAATTGTTACTGATTCCATTTCACTGAGTGCCTTAAGATGCAGACATGAAACCCCGCCGCAACCAACAACCGAAACTCTCATAATAATACCCCCGATTCATCAGTAAGTACTGCTCATATCCTCATTTACTACCGAAACAACGTCTTCTTTAGCCTTAGAGCCTGCAACCTTCTTCATAAGAAGTTCGTAATATTTATCTTCGTCGATCGGAAGCTCTACTGTTTCACCTGTCCAGCTTGAATAGTGTGCAGCATTTGAAATCATAAGACCTCTGATACCTTCATCACCATTCGCAACAAGTGGTGAATCGTAAAGAATGTGGTCAGCAAATGCATTCAGAACACCTGTATGCTGGTCATTAATACCGTCTGTTTCAACATCAATAGCTTTAACATCAATGTTGGTAAATCCGTCCTTACAATTGTTGATATTTTCATAAAGTGACTCTGCAAGCTCGTAAAGAGTAATCTTGCTTCCGTTTTCACAAACAAGCTTGGCTTTATCCATTGTAATTTCAAGTCTGTTTGATCCCGGATAGTCACCTGTTGTAGTGATAAATACACCGGTTGCTCCGTTAGGATACTCAGCGTAAATAGTTACGTCATCCTCAACCTCAATGTCATGCCACTTTCCTTCGTGACAGAATGCACGGATTTTTGACGGCATACCGCAAAGCCACTGCCAGAGATCAAGCTGGTGCGGTGACTGATTAAGGAGGACACCACCGCCTTCGCCTACCCATGTTGCACGCCATCCGCCTGAATTGTAGTAAGCCTGTGTACGGTACCAGTCTGTGATAATCCAGTTAACACGTCTGATTTCGCCATATTCCTTGCTGTCAATAATTTCTTTTATCTTTCTGTAAACACAGTTTGTTCGCTGATTGAACATCATAGCAAAAGTCTTATCCTGCTTTGCTGCGAATTCGTTCATTTCACGAACCTGCTTTGTATAAACACCTGCGGGCTTTTCAGAAACCGCATGAAGACCGTTTTTAAGTGCTTCTATAACAAGCGGAGGATGGAAATAATGCGGAACACAGATGATTACAGCATCAACTTCTCCGCTTTCAAAAAGCTCTGTAGCTGTATTATATCTCTTTGCCCACGGAAGATTTGCCGCAGACCACTCAAGCTTTTCAGGAACAATATCAGCAACTGCTGTAATACGCATCTCTCTTATATCACCTTTAAGAAATTTCTTAGCGTGTGCTGTACCCATATTTCCCATACCTATGATACCAAAACGGATAGGCTGAACTTCTTCTGCTACCTTATGCATAGCATCTGCCGCAGCCTTGAAGGACTCAGCGTGAGAAGCATATGTATGTACCTTCATAGCATTTTCAACATCATCGGTAACCTCAAGATTTGAAAGTCCGTCAAACACTTTGAGGTGTGGTTCGAGTGAAAGAACTGCAGCCTGCTTACGCTTGTCAAACTTTTTGAGAATTTCAACGAGGTTTCCTTCGCCCTCACCTGCCGGAACAACCTCTGCACTGTTATAAAGAGCATCCTTAACGTGGAAATACTCGATATACTCCTCAAGTAAATCATATGCCTTTAAAGTGTCAACTCCGCACTGAATAAAGTTTGCGGGGTCAAAAACAGCTCTGAGCTTGCCTTCACAAGCTTCAAGAACATCAAGACAGCGTTCAGCTGTATCACCGTAGATGCCCTTTTCATTTTCGTGACAGCAGATAAGTCCGTTCTCATCAGCATAATCAACAAGAGCTTTTACACGTCTGATAACCTCGTCTCTGTATTCGTTGTAATCGTCGCCTTCATCAAAATAGAAGCTAAACATTCTGATATACTTTGCTTCAAGAATCTTCGCTACTTCCACTGTATTTTTAAAAGCTTCAAAATGCGGTTCAAAATCATCTTTTATGTTAATTTTACCGTAACCTGAACCGATCGAAGAAACCTTCATTCCTTCTTTGTCGATCTCAGCCTTCATTTCCTTCGCCTGCTCAACAGTAAGAGTATTAATACTAAGATCAGGTCCGAAACCACGCAATTCCATATGTGAAATTCCGTTGAGCTTACACGCAGCCATCTGACCGCCTATTGAAGCCTCGCCCGATTCATCGCAAAATGCTGAAAAAATAAAATGTGCCATTATTAATTGCTCCTTTATTAGTCAATTGGTGTCCATATTAAACACACCATAATAATATCATAATTTCAATGAAAAGTAAAGTAGTTCTTGCACAAAAATAAAGAAAAGTGTTCCAAAAATCGGAACACTTTTTCGTCATTTTTATCAATGGATGAAACAATGTTTGTTGTCGCGTATATACGAAGCTGTTTTACGGTATATTTCATCACTTTTATTTTCAATAATTTCCTTGAAAGCATTATCCATTTCTTCGAGAGCTTTACTGTCAACGGAAGTAGTTTCATCATTCTCGTCAAGCATAACATATTCCTTTGCAACCAACTGAGCAAATTCTCCTCCGATCAGCTCTTCCACTGCCTGTACTGCCACACCTACTAACGGTTCACCGTTTGCTCGGAAAAATTCCGACAGACCGTTTTTGCTGTCTTCATAGAAGTACCCAAGGACATACGCATATTTTTCAGGCTGAGAAAGATTTAAAAAAGCAGTGTTCATATCTTCTTTATTTTCAAGGCGCTGCTGAACATTGGCACACATTCCTGTTATAAGTCTGTAATCGTCCTTGCCTTCAACAAATGTCAGTTCATCAACTGTCTTAAACTCTTTTCTCAAAGCTTTTTCTTTTTCAAGATCTGCAACTATTTTTTCTCGCTCCAGGTTTCTTTTTCTCCCCGAAGCCATAGCTTTTATCCACACGAAAACAGTAAGAATAACCAACAGAAGCAACGCTGCTCCTGCATACCAATGATTCGAAATATACTCAAAAAATCCCATATTTATTCTCCTATCAGCTGTTTATAAATGTCACCTTTTTTGAAGCCCGAAACCTTTGCCGCCTGCTTTGCAGCCTCACTGACAGACATTCCTTTTTCAACGCTTTGTCTCGCTATTTCAACAGCATTTTCCAATGTGATTTCATCACTTTCCCGAAGTGCTTCAGCACCATGAATAACAAGCACAATCTCGCCCTTCAGTCCGCCTTCACCATACTCTTCAGCTGCCTTAGACAGTGTTGTTCTGATAACCTGCTCGTGAAGCTTTGTTATTTCACGCACTATTGCAATTTCGCGATCTCCGAAGGTCGCAAACATATCTTTGAGCGTTGCTCCGAGCTTGTGAGGTGCTTCATAGAAAAGCATCGTTCTCGTTTCGTTTCTGAGGGAATCAAGGTGTTCTCTCCGGCTTGGCTTATTGACACTCAGAAAGCCCTCAAAAGTAAACCTTCCTGACGGCATACCTGATAATGCAAGTGCCGTAGTAAAAGCACACGGTCCCGGAACTGATTCAACCTTGATTCCGTTTTCGTGGCAGAGTTTTACAAGATCTTCTCCGGGATCAGATATTGCGGGCATACCTGCATCAGTGACCAAAGCACAAGTTTCACCGGCAAGAATCCTCGAAACTATCATTTCACCGCGCTCACGGCGGTTATGCTCAAAATAACTGATCATATTCTTTTTAATACCGAAATGATTCAATAGCTTTACAGTAACACGTGTATCCTCCGCAGCTATAAAGTCGCACTCACTAAGCGTTTCAACAGCTCTCGGCGAAAAATCTCCGAGGTTGCCTATAGGGGTTCCTACAACAAAAAGTTTACTCACTTTACGTTCTCCTTATATTCACCGTAAATTTCAATTACTTCCTGACTCAGCTCACCATTATCATCGTACATTACAAGCATAGGTTCAACATTAAGATACGGTTTGCTACCCTTTTTGCCCTCAATCAGAAATAACCAGGGACGTGTATCAGGTCTTTTTACCACAAATCTGAGTCGTTTCGGCTCTATACCTGCTTCCTTCATTGCAACGATTGTGTCGCTAAGTCTTTCAGGTCTGTTACACATACAAAGTCTGCCACCGAAATTCAGAAGATGTGCAGCCGCAGCAGTAACATCAGCAAGCTTACATTCAACCTCATGCCTTGCTATAAGTTCAGCCTCAGCAGTACTTTTAATTCCGCTGTCGGCAGCTTTGTACGGAGGATTCATTGAAACGACATCCATTACACCGTGTTCAAAAACTGATTTTATATCTCTTAAATCGTGATTTAAAAAGGTTACTTTTTCCTCCGCTGAGCTAATCTTTGCAGACTCACAGGCTTGTTCATAGCCTTGCTTCTGCAGCTCAACACCCCATATCCGCTTGCCGCATCCGTTGCGATACCACAGCATCGGAATTATTCCGCAACCGGTTCCGAAATCACAAGCATTTTCTTTTCGCTTAGGCGAAGTAAAATCTGCAAGTAATACAGCATCTGTCCCGAAACTATGTTCATCCGAAACCACTACATTCACACCTGAGCCAAGATATTCTTTTCGGAATTCTGCCATAAAACCACCTCATCTTGGTATTATACTACCAAAGAAACAATATGTCAAAAAGAAAAACAGGGCGGACAAAAGTCCACCCTGTTTATTGAGTTTGATTATTCCTCAACGGGAGCAGCAACCGGGCAAGCGTCTGCACATGCGCCGCATGAAATGCAAGCATCAGCGTCGATTTCATACTTGCCGTCGCCTTCAGCGATAGCACCTACCGGGCACTCAGCCTCACATGCACCACAAGAGATGCAATCGTCAGTAATTTTAAATGCCATTTTGTCCATCCTCCTTGTCCCAGATTTGACACTATTGTAACATAACAACGAAAAATTGCAATAGTTTTACAAAAAAATTTATAGAATTTCTACATTCGAATAATAATATTTTAATATTTCTTCAAAGTCTGACCCCTGGCGAGCCATATAATCAGCACCGTATTGGCTCATTCCTACCATGTGACCATTTCCCTTTACCGTTATTTCCACACCGTCTTCATTGCTTTTTACATCAAAACAGCAACTCTTCAATCCGAGTACATCTCTGAAATCACGTGAAGAAACCTTATTTGAGCATATTTCAACATTCAGTACGTACCCGCTTTCGGTTTTTTCGATATCTCCTATCCACTCTTTTTTATCTGTATCAAAAACAACACCATCTATACCGCTGAGTGAATCTCGGAATTCATCATAAGACAGATTAATTTCAGAAACGAGTGAAGTGCACAACTTGTCTCCCGCACTTTCCACCTGTACAAGATACGGAATTTCCTTTTTCCATACTGTAGCTGCGCTCTCGGTTTTACCGCTGTTGAAGTCATGATAAACAGCTAAAATGGGTTCATTTTCATACGAAATAATCTTACCATACACAGAATCTGCTATTTTTCCGGCTTTTGCCTCATTGATTTCAAAATCATCACCCCATTTTTCTTTCCTCTGAGCTTCATCCAGATATCCTTGATGTATTTGTGGATCATCGCTCAGATCTGCTCCGTTCAGATCATTTTTGTCGCCTTGTCTCTTCATATACAGTGCGTAAGTATATGATGCAACTGCCTGTGCCTTCAACGCTTCATCGTGGTAATTCATATCCGTTTCAGCAGCGAGGACACCAACTATATATTCTTTCTGAGAAAGCTTCTCAACCTTACCGTTTTCACTTTTCATAACACTGATATAACCGGTGTCCTCAAAAGTTTCTGTCGATCCGGAAACGGGTTTGTCTGTGTCTTTTTTCATCACTGCAAGAGGCACAAGAAGCATTGCAACAGTAAGCAATGAGCAGATTATAAAGTTACGTTTCATTTTTTCATTCCTCCTACAGAATATTATGCAGACAAGCACAAAATAATTACCTGTATTTCTCTGCAATTTTCTTGACTTTATATCACGTTATATTGTATAATGTTTTGAAATATTATTTGGCGGTGAAACTATGGGATCTTATTTAACTCCAATCACAAACGAAAACGTAGAGTTTCTTGTAGAAGAGCTCTATAAACATAACAAAATCAATTCTGACGATTTCAACAGATTCGGTGTAAAACGCGGTCTTAGAAACTCTGACGGTACAGGCGTAATGGCAGGTCTTACAAAGATCAGCTCTGTTGACGGCTACTACATCGATGACGGTGAAAGAGTACCCAAGGAAGGACATCTCTTCTTCCGCGGTGTTGATATGGCTGATATCGTACACAACTGTCAGGCTGAGAATCGTTTCGGTTTTGAAGAAGTTGCATGGCTTCTCATCTTCGGCTCTCTTCCGACCACACGTCAACTTCAGAAATTCAGCGAAATACTCGCCGAGTGCAGAAATCTTCCGGAAGACTTCATTGAAGATATGATAATGAAAGCTCCTTCTCCGAACATTATGAACAAAATCACACGTTCGGTTCTCGCTCTTTACTCATACGACAAAAATCCTGATGATCTTTCAATCGAAAACGTTATCAGACAGTCAATTCAGATAATCGCTCAGATTCCTGTAATTATGTCTTATGCATATCAGGTTAAAAGACGTCATTACTACAAGAAGAGCATGTACATCCATCCTACAAAGCCGAACCAGTCCACAGCTGAAGCAGTTCTTCGTTCAATGCGTTCAAACAAAACCTTCACTGACGAGGAAGCTAAGCTTCTTGACCTTTGTCTTATGGTGCATGCTGAACACGGTGGCGGTAACAACTCCACATTTGCAACAAGAGTACTCACCTCAAGCGGTACTGACACGTATGCCGCTTTTGCTGCCGCTATCGGTGCCCTCAAAGGACCAAAACACGGTGGTGCAAATATTAAGGTTACCGAAATGATGAGACAGATCATGGAAGGCGTAAATGACTACACTAACGAAGGTCAGGTTGCTGATTTCCTTGAAAAAATCATCAAAAAAGAAGCCGGTGACGGTTCAGGTCTTGTTTACGGTATGGGTCACGCTGTCTATACACTTTCTGATCCGAGAGCGACAATTCTTAAAGAAGAGGCACGTAAGTTTGCTCAGAAGTCAGGTTACGAAGACAGATTTAAACTCATCGACACAGTTGAACGTCTCACACCTGAAATTTTCCTTAAGGTCAAGGGCAGCAAAAAGCCGATCTGTGCTAACGTTGATATGTATTCAGGTCTTATTTACGAAATGCTTCAGATTCCTGAAGATATATACACTCCGCTTTTCACTACCGCAAGAATCGCCGGTTGGTCTGCTCATCGTCTCGAAGAACTTATGACAGGCGGAAGAATTATCCGTCCGGCTTACAAGAGTGTTTCAACAAAGAGAAAGTACATCCCTATCGATGAAAGAATTGATAAATTTTCTCTCGACCCCAACTACATACCTGCAGAAGAAAGGATAATCAAGTAAAATGAACAGTTCAGCAAAGAATAACAGTTTACTTTTAAAAATTCCGGTTCTTTCCGCTTTTGCGGCAATTCTTATTGCGGTACCCTTAAGAGTGTACCAATACCTCAAGCTTATCGATCCGACCACAGGCTTTTACCGTGAGAATGATTTTTCAGTCATCGTACTTTATGCTGTTCTCGGAATTGTAATGGTAGCTTGCATGGTTTTGTCTTATCTTAACCATAAAACCATACAGCCGATAACAATAGGCAAAGGCTCAAAGATTTTCCTCGCCGTTTCGCTTCTGATGGCACTCGGCGCTGCTGTAGAATCCGTCACTTTGTTCTCAGACTTCTCAAATCTTTTTTCAGATGTCTCCCCGTATGCTGACAAAAAAGCTATGACTGATTACATCTCAGCTCAAGGCGGTATCATAATTCTTTTACAGGGTATTTTTGCGGCTGTTTCTGCATTTTATTTTGCGATTTCAGGTCTTGCTTCTCAGAACGAAAACCCGAAATTCAAATTCAGAATTCTCGCTCTCGCTCCTGTTGTGTGGAACGTTTTCCGCCTTCTCATCAGATTCAAAAGAACAATAGCATTTGTTAACGTTTCAGATCTTTTGCTTGAACTTTTTGCGATTGTTTTTGCTATGGTATTTTTCCTTGCTCTTGCACAGATCAGGTCAAAAATCGACGCTGACAACATTTTCTGGAAAATATATGCCTACGGTATCCCTGCCGGATTGCTTGCGGCTATATGCTTCATCCCGCGTTTAATCCTTCTTATCACAGGTAATAATGAATTAATAAACACTCTTCATCCGATAAACTTCAGCGATCTTACTCTGGCTGTCTATATAGGATATATCTGTATATCATCACTTAAAGCGGAGCCCAGAAAAATCGATCAATAAACCAATATAAACAGAGGAATATATATGTTTTTTGAAAACGTAAAAATTACCGCACAGCAGGTTGGAATTCTGTATATCATTGTGCTCGTCGGTGCAATATGTGACAAGATCGGTCTTTTTACAGAAAAGACCGCTAAAGCTTGTACAGATCTTCTTTTCTACATTATTACTCCCTGTGTTATTGTTCAATCTTTCCTTAACCAGGAGTTCACCAAAGAAACAGGAATCAGACTTCTTGTTGCTGTCGGTTGCGGTTTCCTTATGCATTTTGTTGCAATCATATTGAATTTACCGTTGTACCGCAAAGGTGACCGAGAGAAAAATGATCTTTTCAGGTACAGCTCTATTTACGGTAACGTCGGTTATATGACTTTACCTTTGACAGAAGCTATACTCGGCACAGAAGGTGTTTTCTACTGTTCTGCTGTGGTGATGGCATTCAATACCGTCTCCTTTACTCACGGTGTATATGTCATGAACAGCAATGGTGGTAAATTTGATAAGAAAAAGCTCTTTTTCAACCCCGGTGTAATATCAGTTCTGATCGGTCTTCCCCTCTTTATACTCAAGGTAGACCTTCCTGATATAATCAATCAGCCGATCAGTTATATCTCAACAATGCAGACACCGATTGCTATGCTTATTTTCGGAACATTCCTTGCACACACCAGATTCAACGACATCTTCAAGTACAAAAAGATACTTCTTGTATCAGTCATGAAGCTTTTTGTGTTGCCTGCTGCAATGGTGGGAATATACTATCTTTTAGGACTTTCGGGCACACTTCTCATCGCTCTTACCATCTCTGCATGTGCACCTACTGCGAACAACACCGTTATGTTTGCAGCGAAATACAATAAAGACACAGGTCTTGCTGCTCAGATAGTTGCGATGGTAAGTTTTATTTCAGTAATCACAATGCCGCTTATTATTGCGGCCGTACAGACGATAGCATAAAACTATGATAAACAAAATTCTGACACGGTATACCCCTGTTTACGGTTTCTGTCCGTTCGAAAAGTTAAGTGATTCACTTATTGACTGCAGAGCAAAAAGCAGAATCCCTGAAAATGCAAAAAGTGTCATCACCGCTCTTTTTCCGTACTATCTCGGTGAAGACGCTTACGAAGATTCTGATATATCCAAATACGCGGTTGTACCCGACTACCATAACACTATCACATCCTTACTCGGTAAAGCAGCTGTTGAGTTAAAAGAAGCCTATCCTGACGAGGATTTTGTAGTTTTCACGGACAACTCCCCTATTCCTGAGGTAAAAGCTGCTATGTATTCCGGTCTTGGTGTAAGAGGCCTTAACGGGCTTTTCATCACCGAAGCTTTCGGTTCATGGGTATTCATAGGCGAGATAGTCACAACAATGGAGTTTGAGTACCCTGATATTGATAATAATTCTCTTGACTGCATAAAATGCGGTAAATGTATAAGCTCCTGCCCTACTCAGGCAATTACTTCTGACGGCATTGTATCCGAGCGTTGTCTCTCCTATATCACACAAAAAAAGGGAGAACTCACTGACGAGCAAAGAAGTCTGATTAAAGCTTCCGGATGCGCGTGGGGTTGTGACGTCTGCCAGAATGTCTGTCCTATGAACAAAAATCCCGTTACTCAGCCCATAGAAGCTTTTTTGAACGGAGCTCAGGCAAAAGCACGGACAGATTCTGACATTTCTGACAGAGCATATGCCTGGAGAGGCGAAAAAGTCATAAAACGTAACCTTGATATATTAAAAAAGTAAGGCAGGTATCGTTATGAAACTTATAATCGCAATCGTCAACAGCAACGATTCGCAGAACGTACTCGGTGAGATAACTCAGGCAGGCTTCTACGCTACAAAGCTTTCAACTACGGGAGGATTTTTACGTGCAGGCAACCTCACACTTCTTATGGGTGTTGAGGATGATAAGGTCGAGTCCCTGCTTGATATCCTTCGAGCCAATTGTAAAAAAAGACAGGAACTTGCTCCTCTCATGCCATCAATGGAAGGTGCTGTGATGACATCAGTCCCGGTCCCGATAACCGTTGGCGGAGCTACGGTTTTTGTAATCGACGTCGAACAGTTTCATAAAATGTAACGGAGTAACCAAAACTTATGAAAGATAGTTTTTTAAATGCAGTTAATGAACTGATTAAAAAAAGTAAATTGCCGCACGCTGTTCTTATAGACTCCGGCAGTCCCGCAGAGCGTAACGAAGCTGCACTTTATATCGCTTCATCATTTCTCTGCGAATCAGATCTGCCATGCGGCATCTGCAAAAGCTGTATAAAAGTAAAAAACGGTTCTCATCCTGATGTAATAATCGCAGATCCGGAATCTTTGAACGAAAAAACATTCAAGGTTGATATCGTAAGAAACATCAAAAAAGATGTATACATACTTCCGAATGAGTCGAAGTATAAAATTTATATTCTCAAAAGTGCCGATAAAATGAATGCATCCGCGCAAAATGCAATACTTAAAACACTCGAAGAACCGCCTTCATATGCAAGATTCATTCTCTTGTGTGAATCACGTTCGGCAATGCTTGAAACCATAATGTCCCGTGTTACTGCTTTCAGTCTCGGTGCAGAAAGCAACTCTTATTTAAGCGAAAACGAGCAGAAAGCAGACACATTAGCAAACGAGCTTGCAATGTCCCTGACAGAAGTCACGGAGCTTAAATTTATGCGATTGAGCTCAGCGTTTGAAAAGGACAAGGATTTGCTTCCTCTTGTACTCTCATCAATCCAGCTCATATTTCGCGATGCGGTTGCAATCAGTACTGGAAGCAATCAGACATTGAGCGGTCACACTGAGACGGCCCGTACTCTCGCATCTAAGCTGTCTGTCAAGACATTAATTGAATTAGTCGGAAATACAGAAGAAATTTCCGCAAGCATCAATAAAAATGCAAATAAGAACCTGTTGATCACCCGTTTCTGTAGCGTCTTAAGAAATACAGCTTACGCAGGTTAAACAGCAACAGTTATATTCAGGAGGAACTCCCTATGTCAAAAGTAGTAGGAATACGTTTTAAAGAGGTCGGCAAGATATATTATTTCGATCCTCTTGATGTAGATTTCAAAAAAGGTGATTTTGCCATTGTGGAAACCGTTCGCGGTATCGAGTGCGGTGAAGTTGCAATGGAAAACCGAGAGATCAACGATGAAGAAATCATAAAGCCTCTCAAGCCTATAATCCGTCTTGCAACTGCTGAGGACCTTGCAGTTGTTGAAAGCAACAAGAAAAAGGAAAAAGATGCTTTTGAAATCTGTCTTAAAAAGATTGAAAACCACAAGCTCGATATGAAGCTTGTGGATGTTGAATATACATTTGACGGCAGTAAAGTTCTCTTTTATTTCACATCTG
This sequence comes from Acutalibacteraceae bacterium, assembly GCA_036309125.1. Taxonomy (GTDB): domain Bacteria; phylum Bacillota; class Clostridia; order Oscillospirales; family Acutalibacteraceae; genus CAG-488. The sequence goes on from JAXJUJ010000167.1 coordinate 25,441, forward strand.
ACGGCAGAGTTGACTTCCGTGAGCTCGTTAAAGACCTTGCAAGTGTTTTCAGAATCAGAATTGAGCTTCGTCAGATCGGTGTCCGTGACGAATCAAAAATGAAGGGCGGACTCGGAATCTGTGGCAGACCGTTCTGCTGTAACAGCTTCCTTGGTGATTTCCAGCCTGTTTCAATCAAGATGGCAAAAGAACAGGGTCTTTCCCTCAATCCCACAAAAATCAGCGGAACCTGCGGAAGACTGATGTGCTGCCTTAAATATGAGCAGAACGCATATGAGCATTTGCTTCACGTAACACCTAAAGTCGGTGCAATTGTAGATACACCGCAAGGTAAAGGTGCTGTAGTTGAAGTTAACCTGCTCAAAGGTATGCTTAAAATCCGTCTTGACAGATACCCTGAAGCAGCACCTGCTGTTTACCACAGAAAAGACGTAAAGCTCATCAAAGACAAGAGAATTACCGTTGATAAAGCAGAGCTCGACGCTTTGAAGGATATTGAATAACGCAAAGAAAGCACCCTTGGGCGGCGTAAATTAGGAATTTAATAGCCTTAAATCAATTCTTTTGGTGAATGACTTCGTTAAAACTCTCAAAATACGACAGTATTTTATCGAGTTTATGCCTTGTCCTTCATCCAAAATAATAGAATTTAAGGTGCAACGCAGTTTAAAGTTAGAAATTTTTCGTTTAGACGAAATGAATAAAACCTCGCAAGGCTGACGCCTTGCGAGGTTTTTTCAT
>JAXJUJ010000168.1:0-14188 GCA_036309125.1 Acutalibacteraceae bacterium
CTCTATATCCTAAATGGTGTTCACGCATATCCATTATAACAGATATTTTAAACTCTGCACTATATTTTTGTTGTATTGACCCTTTCTTTGCCATAAAAAATATGCACCTCCAAAAGTGTCTAACTTTTGGGGTGCATATCATAATAACCCAGAGTGATTTTGATTTATTATTTTATCAGAATCCGCGGATAGCCTTGACAACCATTGTACAGTCATCCTTATCCATAATCTTCGGAACAGGATAAAGCGGGTTGCCTTCCTTGAGTGCACGTTCAACGATTGTGGGGATGTCTTCATCCTTGATGAAGTCGAAGTGCTCGGGGATATCCATAGCCTCGTTCATTCTCTTGATTTCTGCGATGAACTTTTCTGCCTTTTCCTTGTCATCTGCACCGTCGATGCCTACGATATCTGCAAGGTCTGCAAGCTTCTTATATGCTGTTTCGCCGTAATACTCAAGCACGTGAGGAAGAATAACAGCGTTTGCAAGACCGTGAGGTGTACCGTACATACCGCCAAGATTGTGAGCGATAGCGTGAACGTAACCAACGTAAGCTCTTGTAAATGCCATACCTGCGTAGAATGATGCAACAAGCATATTCTCACGAGCTTCGATGTCCTTGCCATCCTCATAAGCCTTTTCGAGGTAATCGAAGACGAGCTTTGTTGCCTTCTTTGCATAGTCATTAGTGCTCTTGACACCACTCTGACCTATGTAAGCTTCGACAGCGTGCGTAAGTGCATCCATACCTGTTGTTGATGTGATCTTCTTGGGAAGACCTGTTGTAAGCTCTGGGTCAAGAACAGCGTACTTCGGACGAAGCTGAGGATCATTGATAGCGTACTTTTCATGTGTCTGCATATTTGAAACAACAGCTGCGAGAGTTGTTTCTGATCCTGTACCTGCTGTAGTAGGAACTGCGAAGAAGGGAGGAATCTTTTTAACAACCTTAAGAAGACCTCTCATCTGAGAAACAGTCTTGTTCGGGTTAGCAATTCGTGCACCTACTACCTTTGCGCAGTCCATAGGTGAACCACCACCGAAAGCGATGATACCTTCACAGTTGTTCTGGAGGTAAATTCTTCTGCCCTCTTCAATGTTTTCGATTGAAGGATTAGGCTGAACACCGTCATAAACAGTATACTTGATATTCTGCTTTTCAAGATTTTCAAAAAGACTGTCGAGAAGATTAAGACCCATAAGTCCCTTATCTGTAACAACAAGCACATTTGAAATACCCTTTGATTTTACGAGTGCGGGTAAATCTTTGATCGCACCGGGTCCCTTGAGAAGCTCGGGCTCGTCCCAGTTGAATACGGGCATAACCATTTTGAATGTTTTCTGATATACTCTGCAAAATGCATTATTAAGGATTGCCATAGTAAAGACTCCTTTTCTTTTGATAATAATATTTTAACAGAAACTGTTACTCTTTTACAAGCGAAATCTGCTTATTTATGATAAAGTTTCTTAGTCTGATACTGAGGTTCGCAAGTTAGATTTATACCGAACTTTTTAAACATCGATTCGTCACCGCTTGTGAGGATAACCGTTGCGTGAGCCTGCATACCTCGAAGCTTCGGAATCTGCTCAATTGCGAGCTTTGCTCTCGGGTCTGTAGCAGCTGAAACAGAAAGAGCAATAAGTGCTTCGTCAACGTGAAGACGAGGATTATGGTTGCCCATATACTTCACTTTAAGCTCCTGCACAGGTTCGATAACCTCAGGCGAAATGAGAAGTGCATCCTCTTCAATCCCTGCAAGCTTTTTAAGGGCATTGAGAATAGCAGCAGCACTCGCACCCATAAGCAGTGAGGTCTTACCTGTAACTATCTCGTTTTCATCGAGCTCAATAGCAACGGCAGGAGCGCCTGTCTCCTCTGCCCTGCTGAGTGCTCTGGCAATAACAGGACGTTCATCAACAGTAATACCTGTCTGCTTCATAATAAGCTTGATCTTGGTAACAGTTTCCTTGCTGCCGAGTCCCTTTTTCACTGCGCAAAGCTCAGCGTAATATCGACGGATAATTTCCTGACGTGATGCATCACAACAAGCTTCGTCGTCAAAAATACAGTTACCGACCATATTGACACCCATATCTGTGGGTGATTTATACGGACATTCACCGTAAATCTGGTCAAATGTAGCAGCAAGAACAGGGAAAATCTCTACATCACGGTTATAATTGACAGTTGTTTCACCGTATGCTTCAAGGTGGAACGGGTCAATCATATTAACGTCATTAAGGTCTGCTGTCGCTGCCTCGTATGCGAGGTTAACCGGGTGCTTAAGAGGAAGATTCCAGATAGGAAATGTTTCAAACTTCGCGTAACCTGCGCTTACTCCCCTCTTATGCTCATGGTAAAGCTGAGAGAGACAGGTAGCCATCTTACCACTTCCGGGACCGGGCGCCGTAAGGACAACAAGCGAACGCGTTGTTTCGATGTATTCATTTCTGCCAAAGCCTTCGTCGCTGACAATTTTCTCAACATCTGACGGGTAACCCTCAATCGGATAATGACGGTAAACCTTGATTCCGAGCGAGTCAAGACGCTTACAGAAAGCATCTGCAGCGGGCTGACCCTGATAACGTGTCATTACAACACTGCCGACGTAAAGGTCAATGTTTCTGAAAGCATCGATAAGACGAAGTACATCAAGATCATAAGTGATACCGAGATCTCCGCGGATTTTATTTTTCTCAATATCCGCAGCGTTGATTACGATAACGACTTCCGCCTGATCCTTGAGCTGTTCAAGCATTTTGATTTTACTGTCAGGTGCAAAACCCGGCAATACTCTTGATGCGTGGAAGTCATCAAAAAGCTTTCCGCCGAATTCAAGATAGAGCTTGCCGCCGAATTTGTTAATTCGTTCTTCGATGTGCTGAGACTGCAGTCTGAGATATTTTTCGTTGTCAAATCCTATTCTGGTCATTTGAAAACACCCTCAATTTCATAATACATTTTATTATAATATAATAACGGAATTTTTACAACACAAATCCACAAAAAATTACTTAGTTTTTTTATTTGACGAAAAGACATATACAATGTATAATAAATATAATATGCAATAATTCTGCATGGGAGGATTAACTATGAGCTCAACAATGCACAGATGGGAAAACCCATTGTTTTTCAAAGAAAACAAGCTTGACGGTCATAACCTTGCTCTGCCCTTTGATGCGAGAGACAAGGCAAACCCCGACGAGTCAAAATACAAACTCAGCCTTAACGGAATCTGGAAGTTTTACTGGCAGATGGGTATAAAGGACGAGCCCGCTTGCTTCGAACAACCCGGTTTTTATGATAATGAATGGGATGAAATTCCCGTACCCTCAGTATGGCAGAGCTTCGGCTACGGCAAACCGATTTACCTCTGCTCTTTTATGCCTCCGCAGGTTTCAACCGTTGAAAGTGAAATACCGAAGGTAAGCCATTGCAGAAATGAAATCGGTCTTTACAGAAAAACTTTCACACTTCCCGAAAACTTTGACGGCAGAAGACTTATTCTCCACTTCGGTGCAGCTAAATCTGCTCTCTATGTTTATATTAACGGAAAATATGTCGGCTATTCGCAGGGTTCAATGACTCCTGCCGAGTTTGACATTACCGATTACGTTATTGACGGTGAAAATATCCTTGCCGCAAAGGTTATGCGTTTCAGTGATGCTACTTACCTTGAAAATCAGGATATGTGGCAGCTTTCAGGTATTTACCGTGACGTATATATCGTCGCTGAGCCTGAAACCACAATCAATGACATCTATGCTGCGGCAACTCTTGACGAAACCTTTACTGACGGTGTGCTTGACCTGACTGTAACTCTCAGCAAAGAGTCAAGCGTAACCTGCAAGGTAAGCCTTGACGGAAAAGTTATTTATAATGAAAAGTCAGACGGAAAAGAAATTAAGATAAAGCACATCGAAGAAAACGTACGTAAATGGTCTGCAGAAACACCCGAGCTTTACAAGCTTGAGGTTGCAATTTACGATTCAAGAAAGTGCATTGTTAAAAAGCAGATAAGAATCGGCTTCAAGCGTGTAGAAATCATCGGCAACGTTTATTATGTAAACGGTCAGAAGGTTATCGTCAAGGGTGTTAACCGTCACGACTTCCACCCTGACCACGGTTGGGCTGTGCCGAGAGAAACATTCATCACAGACCTTCACCTTATGAAGAAGGCAAATATCAATGCAATCAGAACAAGTCATTATCCTGATGACCCGTTCTTCTATGAGCTTTGCGACGAGCTTGGATTCTACGTAATGGATGAATGCGACGTTGAAACACACGGTGTAAGACGTAAGAATGTACCCGGTGACAATCCCCTCTGGACAGCAGCTGTTGTTGACAGAGCTGAGCGTATGATTCTTCGTGACAGAAGCCACGCTTGTATCTGCTTCTGGTCACTCGGTAACGAGGCAGGCGACGGCACAAACTTCAGCCGTATGAAGGAAGCTATGCTTGAGCTGTGCGACCTTTATCCCGTTCACTATGAAGGTGACTTTGATTTCACAAAATCTGATTTCATCAGCCGTATGTATCCGACAGAGAGAATCGTCGAGGATCTTGTCAATCAGCGTGAAATCAAAACAACACTCTTCGATAACGTCGCAAATGCACTTGCAGCAGACAATAAGCCCGTACCTGAAAAGGTTTTCAGAACGCATCCTGTTATCTACTGTGAATACGCTCACTGTATGGAAAACAGCCTCGGAAATCTTAAGGAATATGTCGACGATTTCGAGATGTACGACCATATGACAGGCGGCTTTATCTGGGACTATGTTGACCAGTCAATCCGTGTGGTTGAAGACGGTCAGGAAAAGTGGCTTTACGGTGGCGACTTCAAGGAAGGCAATTCAAGCTTCTATTTCTGCGCTAACGGTATCATCGGTGCTGACCGTGTACCGCATCCTGCATACTATGAAGTAAAGCAGGTTTACTCAAACATCTGTGCCGTTGAGCTTGACAAGAAAAATCAGATTTACGGCATTAAGAATAAGAATTATTTTGCAACTCTTGACTACTGCTATGCAACCTGGGAAATTACCCGTGACGGTAAAAAGGTTGAGAACGGTAAGCTTAATCTTGACGGTATTGCTCCGCAGACAGTCGGCAGACTTGCAGTTCCTTACAATAAAAACTTCGGTGTCGGTGAGTATATTCTCACAATCTCATTCCGTTACAAAGCAAAGAACGAATGGCACGATAAGGACGAAGAAATCAGCTTCAGCCAGTTCGTTGTAAGTGACATCAAGGAAGAGGAAGCTCTTCTTCAGGGCGTTGTTTCCTGCAAGGTTATTGATGGTGTTTACAATATCAAGGCAGGCGAAACCACAGCAAGATTCTATAACGGTGAGCTTGTTGCACTTGATTTCGGCAAGGGTAATGTCCTTGACACAAGTCTTACTCTCAGACCGAATTTCTTCCGTCCGCTTACTGATAACGATGTAAACTATTTCAACTTTGCTCCGATGTTCAAGCGAATCAATCCGCTTTACACATGGGACTGTGTCAGCCGTATGCTCAAGCCGAAGAGCTTTGAGGTGTGGGGACTTTCAGGCTCAATCTTTGTTCTTGTCAAGTGGTCAACACCTCTTGCAAAGGATGTCTGGTCACAGTACATCTTCAATGTTGACGGTTCAATCGATTTCAGCCAGAGTATGACAGGTCTTGTACTGCCTATGGTCAAAGCAGGTGTCAGACTCGGACTTGCAAAGGAATTTTCAAATGTTTCCTGGTACGGCAGAGGTCCGCACGAAGCATATATTGACAGAAAGACAGGTCAGAAGGTCGGCAAGTACACAGCCACACCCGAGACACTTGAACACAGATATATGCGTCCGCAGGAAAACGGTAACCGTACAGATACAAGAAGCCTTACAATCACAAATGATAATGGCTACGGCTTTGAGATTTCTGCAGACAAGACATTTGACTTCAGCCTTCGTGAGTATTCACAGGAGAAGCTCGAAAGTGCAAAGCATCTCTACGAGCTTGAAAAGGACGATTATCTCACACTCAATATCGACCACCGACAGAGAGGTGTCGGCGGCGATATGCCGGGTAATGCTTGTCTTCACGAGCCGTATAAACTCAAGGTCGGCACATATCAGTACAGTGTGAAGATCAAGGGAGTAAAATAAAACCTAATAAAAATTTCAAGCGGGTATGCGTTGTGCATACCCGCTTATTATTATCTGTATTATTCTCTATGCCACTTAACGCCCTGAGCTGTATCTTCAAGGACAATACCCATAGCCTTAAGCTCATCACGGATTCTGTCGGCCTCTGCCCAGTTTTTACTCTTTCTCGCCTCTGTACGCTGTGCGATGAGAGCCTCAACCTCGCTGTCAAGGTCTTCCTTCTTTCTGTCATAAACAAGACCGAGAACATCGCAAAGCTCGTCAAAGAGTTTTGCAGAAGCCTCGCAGTTGCCCTTGACAGGTGCATCTGTGATTACCTTTGAGTTGATGTCACGAACAAGCTCAAAAACAGCTGAAATTGCATCTGCTGTGTTGAGGTCGTCGCTGAGTGCTGCGATAAACTGCTCACGACGCTTTTCAAGCATTGCTGTGATTTCTTCGCTTACGTCACCGTCAACAGCATTTGAAAGTGCGAAATCAAGGTTGTCACGGCAGGTGTAAAGTCTTGTGAGTGAAGCCTTGCACTGTTCAATAACATCTGTGCTGTAGTTGATGGGGCTTCTGTAATGTGAAGAAATCATAAGATATCTGATAGGCTCATAGCCGTATGCTTCAGCGACGTCACGTACTGTGAAGAAGTTTCCGAGTGACTTTGACATCTTTACGTTATCAACATTGATGTAGCCGTTGTGCATCCAATAGTTTGCAAACGGTGCACCGTTACAGCATTCACTCTGTGCGATTTCGTTTTCGTGGTGAGGGAAGATGAGGTCCCTGACCACCGCAATGAATATCGATTGTGTTGCCGAGGTAACGTCTTACCATAGCTGAGCATTCAATGTGCCAACCCGGTCTGCCGTGACCCCACGGTGATTCCCAATAAGGTTCGCCCGGCTTTGCGCTCTTCCAGAGTGCGAAGTCCATCGGCTCTTTTTTGACTTCACCGATCATAATTCTTGCACCTGCCTCAAGGTCTTCGAGAGGCTGATGTGAAAGTTTGCCGTATTCGTCAAACTTTTTGGGGCTGAAATAAACATCACCGTTAACTTCGTAAGCGAATCCCTTGTCGATAAGGTCAGAAACGATATGGATGATTTCGTCGATATTTTCTGTTGCCTTCGGATGAACTGTCGCCTCACGGATGTTCATACCCTTGACGTCTTTCCAGAATTCTTCGATATACTTTTCGCTTACTTCTTTGTAAGTAAGGTTTTCTTCGTTTGCACGCTTGATGATTTTATCGTCGATGTCTGTAAAATTCTGAACGAAACGAACGTCGTAACCGATGTATTCAAGGAAACGGCGAAGCACGTCAAAAACGCAGAGAGGTCTTGCATTACCGATGTGAATAAAGTTATAAACTGTCGGGCCGCAAGCGTAAATCTTTACCTTGCCCTCTTCGATTGTTTTAAGCTCTTCCTTCTGTCTTGTGAGTGTATTAAATACTTTCATTGGTCTGTTCCTCCATTTTCTTTTTTAGTTTGTCTATTTCAGCACGTAATTTGCACAGTTCCTGAGAAATCGGGTCGGGAATATGAACCTGATCGAGATCCTGAACACGTTTTCCGTTGCGACGGACGACTCTTGCCGGTACACCGACTGCTGTCGAATTTTCAGGGATTTTATCAAGTACAACAGCACCTGCGGCAATGTTTGTATTGTCACCTACCGTTATGGGACCGAGCACCTTTGAACCTGCACCGATAAGCACATTATTACCGATAGTCGGGTGACGTTTGCCCGTATCCTTACCTGTACCTCCGAGAGTCACACCCTGATAGATTGTAACGTCGTCACCAATTTCAGTTGTTTCACCGATGACGATTCCCGTTCCGTGGTCGATGAAAAATCTTCTGCCGATTTCAGCACCCGGGTGAATTTCAATACCCGTACGTTTCACGTTGCGCTGTGAAATCATTCTTGCGATAAAAAACATCTTGCGTTTATAAAACCAGTGTGCCTTTCTGTGGCTTCGCACAGCCTTGAATCCGGGATAAAGAAGCATAACCTCAATCGCCGAATGTGCAGCAGGGTCACGGTCAAGGACACAACGGATGTCTTCTCTCATTCTGTCAAACATAAAAATCAACTCACTTTCAAAAGCGGTCGAAGACAACGGAAAATAAAAAACGCCCCATCGCCCAAAGGCGACGGAGGCGGTTATCCGCGGTTCCACTCCGACTTATTACTTTTTAGCCCTTTAACGGTGGCTTCCGCACAGGGATACTCATTGCTTTTCCCCCTGTGTGCTGACGGGTGCATTTCACAAAAGACGGAACAAGAAGCTTTCACCAAAATGCTTCATTCTCTGCTGAACCGAACAAGAGTTACTTCTCCCGATAAACGCATTTAGTTTGGATATTATACTATAATTATATCCAAAAATCAAGAGGGTGTTAGTCGGAAAATAATTGTATGGACAATTGGGGGTTATCGGGCAAAGGTTTTCACCTTTGCAGATAATAGATAAGAGATAATATTGAATAGTTGAGGGGCTGCGACGCTGAAATATAATAGCCGATTCAAGTCGTGTATGTAGGGGAGTCGTTTCGGCTCCCGCGGATTCCGTACAGATTTTGACGGGACGGGCGACCCGTCCCCAACAAAATATAACCAATCGATGTCGTAGGGGCAGATATTATCTGCCCGCGGATTTTGTGCAAAATTCAATTGACGACCGTTGGTCGCCCCTACCACCTCGCTCGGATAGCTTTTGTAGGGCACGACGCTTGCGACGTGCCGTGATTTTAATGAATAATTAATAATTTCGGAACTACGTTGCTCTTTTTTTACACAACATTGGATCGTTCGCCAAATTTTGTTGACATGAATTTTTCGTTAAGCTATAATAAAAAACAACAAAATCATCAAGGAGGAATTGTTTTGAAAAAAGCTTCTAAAAAAATTCTTGCTACCGCATTGACTTTCGTTATGATGCTGATGGTATTTTCACTTGTCAGTATTAACCTGACTGCACTTGCAGCAGAAACTTCCGGAACCTGCGGAGATAACCTTGCATGGAATTTTGATGAATCAACAGGCACATTGACTGTTTCAGGCTCAGGGTCTATGGCAGACTATCCTATGGACAGTACTCCTGATACTCCCGATATTCCGTGGAGTCACCTTAACAGAGAGATAAAAACCGTTGTAATCGGAGATTCTGTAACATCAATAGGTTCATACGCTTTTAAGTATCAGCACAAACTTGTCAGCGTTAAAATCTCGGATAGTGTGACATCTGTCGGAAGAGGAGCTTTTTACAGTTGTGCTTCTTTGGAAGAGATAACAATAGGTAAAGGTGTAACATCAATAGGTCAGGACGTTCTTAACAACTGCGACGCTCTTAAAAGCATCAATGTCTCAGAAAGCAATAAAACCTACGCTTCTGTAGACGGTGTTCTTTTTAACAAAGCTAAGACAGAGTTCATCCTTTATCCTCAGTCAAACACAAAAACATCATACACAATTCCTGATGGTATAACTGAAATTCCCGACTATTTGTTTATGGATTGTGTTACTCTTACAAGTGTTACCATTCCGGGCAGCGTAAAAACTATCGGCAATGGTGCTTTTGATGATTGCGAAAACCTTGCAAGTGTTACAATAGAAAATGGTGTAAAAACTATCGGTGATAGTGCATTTTCGGGTTGTGAAGCATTAACAAGTATAGTAATTCCTGACAGCGTGACCGCAATAGGCGGAGGCGCTTTTCAGGAATGCGACTCACTCACAGAGGTAACAATCGGCAACAGAGTTAAAACTATCGGTGACAGTGCATTTTGCAGTTGCGACTCTCTTGTGAGTGTTACAGTGCCGAGCAGTGTTACAGAATTGGGTCATTTCGTTTTTGAAGAGTCGGAATCACTCGAAAGTGTTACAATCCTTGGCAAAATAGAATATATTGGTGAACACGTATTTTCCGGCTGTCAGGCTCTCAAAAGTGTCACTCTTCCCAAAACTGTTACAAGCATTGCAGGTGGTGCATTTGACTCTTGTGTGAGCTTTGCAGAAGTCAATTACGAAGGTAACGACGAAGACTGGCAGAAAATTGATATAAACGAGTCTTGGAATAAATACTTATTATCAGCTAAGATCAATTACAATTATCCTATGCCTGATCCTATCGTGCTTCCTGATGAAGTCGAAGGCGAATCATCAGCATCCAATGCAGAGGATGGAGAAAACGGAAGTGGCAGCGCAGTCATTATAGCCGTTGCGAGCGTAGCCGCAGTAGGCGCTGCAGCAGGTGGAACAATCTTCTTTATAAAGAAAAAGAAAGCATAAAATTCAGCCGAGAGGATTTCCTCTCGGCTTTCTTTTTGACTCGTTTGATTTTACGGAATGCATAAATGCATTCCCTACGATGCAAATTCAAGATACATACGTAGGGCAGGGATTCATCCCTGCCGTATAAATGACATAAAAATTTGACGGGAACATAATATGTTCCCCTACGAAATCAAACACCCCGACAAATCCGAATTATCTGTGACGTGCAGCGTGTTTCAGCATAAGATGTAATAGGCATATGCCGAGTAAATTAAAGGAGCTGATGAATTGAACAATCAGCATTACACCCATCACGTCAAACCGATGGGGTATTATAAACCGAAATTTGCGGAGGATTGCGGTTGCAGAACATCTGCCTTGCCCGAAAATCCGCAGGTCGCAATGATATATGTTCCTTTTCAGACGGACTTTACCACCTATGATGAAATGACTGCGCTCAAATGCGGAACACTTTTCCCTGTCCTGAGCAAACCTTTTCTCGGAAGTGGTAACCGATGACAAGAGGAATGCTTCTTCAGCGGCTTGATGCCGTGCAGTTTGCAATGTGGGAACTTCATCTTTATATGGACACTCATCCCGAAGATATTGCGGCACTTTCACTTTACAAAAAGTATGAAGAAATGAACGAAAAGCTCGTATGCGAATTCGAGGAAAATTTTGGCCCGTTGTACGGAAATTCCGACCCGGGTGTTTCGTGGCTTAAAAATCCGTGGCCGTGGGATCTTGGAGGTAGTTGCTGATGTTTGTCTATGAGAAAAAGTTACAGTATCCTGTAAAAATCGCAAATCCCAACCCTAAGTATGCACAGATTATCATCTCGCAATACGGTGGACCTGACGGTGAGCTTGGTGCATCGCTTCGTTACCTCAGTCAGCGTTACTCTATGCCGTTTCCCGAACTCAAGGGGTTGCTGACCGATATCGGTGTAGAAGAGCTCGGGCACCTCGAGATGATAGGCGCAATCGTTTATCAGCTGACAAGAAACCTCACACCCGAAGAAATTAAGCGTAGCGGATTTGACACATACTTTGTTGATCACACAACGGGTGTTTATCCGACAGCGGCAAGCGGTTTCCCGTGGACAGCAGCAAGTATGCAGTCAAAGGGCGACCTGATTACAGACCTTGCTGAGGATATGGCGGCAGAGCAGAAGGCTCGTGTTACTTACGATAACATTCTCCGCCTTGTGGATGATCCTGACGTACGTGAGCCGATCAAATTCCTCCGCGAAAGAGAAATTGTTCACTTCCAGCGTTTCGGAGAGGGACTTCGCCTTGCGACAGATAAAATGGACTGCAAGAATTTCTACGCATTCAATCCGAGTTTTGATAAGTAAGATATATTCAAAAAGACCTTCCAAAACGGAAGGTCTTTAATCTTATACAATGTATCCGACTGCAATTCCAAGCACTGCAGCGAGGACGATTATGATAATCGGACAAACTTTTTGAATTTTTGTATTCTGATAAATAAGGCTGAAACAGAGCAGATAAGCTTCTGCTTGCCTGCTTTTGTTGATATTTAAATGTTATTATGATATAATCAACGTAATTTATAAAACTTTCAGAAAAGTGGGATATAAAATATGGATTCTTACAATCACATTCATATTTTCAGAGATTACATCGTTCCTTCAACCTGCAAAAATAACGGTTATACCTTGCACAGGTGCGATTGCGGATATGAACATAAGGATAATTTCACACCCTTATCAGGTCACAGCTATGCGATTGTTTCTGAAACTGCACCGACATGCACCCAAAATGGTTCACGCGTGATACGTTGTACCGTCTGCGGTGAAGAAATAACAGAATTTTTCGCTCCGAGTGGTCACGCCTGGGGCGAATGGAATTTTCAGAAATTCCCCACTTGTACCGAAGACGGAGTAAAGATGCGTATATGTTCACGTTGCGGACTCAGAGAGGAAGTGGCAGCCGAAGCAACGGGACACAAGCTGACAGTTCAGGAAACCACAAAGGATGCTGTCGAGTATTTCTGTGAAAACTGCGGACAAACTATATCACAGCCCACATCCAGAGGAAAGAGAAAGAATTTTTTCGCTTCACATAAAAAATCTATCATCACCACATCGGTTTCAATCGTCCTTGTGGCAGCACTTCTTATTGCAACATTCTCTTTCTTTATCCCGTCATATAATTATTCCGTAGCTCTCGATTCCATCGAAAGCGGTGACTATGCCAAAGCTTACTCCTCTCTGAAAAAATGCAAAGACTTCAAAGACAGCGAGGATTTACTTGCAGATTTTACAGTTTATTACGAGGAAGAGATTTACTCCCTCGAGAGCAATGACAGTTATGGTACATACACCACAAAGGAATACACGAAAGTAGAATTTTGCGAAAACGGTAATCCTGAAAGTATGGTTACTACCGATAAAAACGGAAACATAATAGACAGATACCAGTACGATGATAAAGGAAACATCGTGGTTTCCAACCATTATTATTCAGAAGGAAATATAAGAAGCAGATACGAGTACGATGATAAAGGAAATACTACGAGCGAGATTTATTATGATTTAGAAGGAAACGTAACAGGCGAAGACCGTTATGTATACAAATACGATGAAAGTGGAGAAATATTAAGTTGTTTTCATTATAACGAAAACAATGTCCTGGAATATAAATACGAGTATGATGAAAAAGAAGACACCGCTATTGAGTTTTACTATTATTCAAGCGGAGCCGCAAGATGCAAATATGAATATGAATATAAACGTAATCAAAATGACGATGTGACGAGTTCTGTAAAGATGTCATATCATTTTGGAGGTGTAGAGTCATCCGGAAAGGATGTGGAAAAAATCAAATACAACCTTTTCGGCAATATTAAAAGTTCTACTACCGAGAGGTATTCAGCAGGTGGGTATTTAGCGATAACACATGAAATCAAATACGAGTTAATAACTAAAGACATATGCAAATATTCGTACTACAGCAACGGTGCAACGAAGAGTACTTCCACCACTCTTTATAATAAAGATAATAGTGTGATTTCTAAGGAGAAACAAAAATACAACGAATACGGATATCTTACACTCGACGTTGATTACGACAGTGAAGGTAATATAACCAGTCAGGAGAAATACGAATACATTAACCCACATTTTGTGTATACTCCAAAAAGCAAATAAGCAATATAAAAAGACCTTCCAGGGCGGTGTAAATTATGGATTTAAGGTGCAACGCAGTTTAAAGTTAGGAATTTTTCGTTTAGACGAAATGAATAAAACCTCGCAAGGCTGACGCCTTACGAGGTTTTTTCATAAAGTATAAGCGGAAAAGGACAACTTTAAACCTGTCAAATCCCTGATTTGCACCGCCCAAGGGAAGGTCTTTGACTTTTATAAAAATACATATCCTGTCACAATACCAAGTCCTGCAGCGAGGACGATAATTATAATCGGATGAACTTTTTTAAATGCGAGGACAGTGCAGAGTGCGAATATCGCAAGGTAGCAGTAGAATGTAACCTCTTTGATTGAAGCCATAAGACTTGCAACCGAAACACCTGCGGGTAAGAAGACGGTCAATGCAACAGATATGATTGCTGAGCCGATGAGACCGACAACTGCAGGCTTAAGTCCTGTCATACATCCTTTGACAACGAAGCTGTTTTTGAACCTTTCAAAGCACTTTGCTACGATAAGAATGATGACAAACGAAGGAAGCACAACGCCGAGAGTTGCACAGAATGAACCGACAAGCGAACCTGCTATTC
>JAXJUJ010000169.1:0-6995 GCA_036309125.1 Acutalibacteraceae bacterium
CAGCTTGTTTATGACCGTGACGCTATGGAAGCGATTTACCGAAACGGACGAGGTGGCTTCAAGGTAAGAGCTAAGTACCGTTATGATAAAGATAACAGATGCATCGAAGTAACTGAAATTCCGCCTACCACAACAGCGGAAGCAATCATTGATAAAATTATCGAAAAATACAAGTCAGGTTCAGTCCGTGAAATCAGCGATATCCGTGACGAGACTGACAAGTCAGGTCTTAAAATCACAATCGACCTCAAAAAAGGTACAGACCCTGATAAGCTTATGCAGAAGCTCTACAGGGTTACACCACTTGAAGACACATTCTCATGCAACTTTAACCTTCTTATCGCAGGTGTGCCGAAGGTGCTTGGTGTGCGAGATATCCTTCTTGAATGGATTGCATTCCGTACAGAGGGTGTTCGTCGCAGAGTTTTCTTTGAACTCTCAAAAGCGAAAGAAAAGCTTCATTTGCTCGAAGGTTTGCAGAAGATACTTCTTGATATTGACAAAGCAATCACTATCATCCGTAAAACAGAGGAGGAGAGTGAGGTTGTACCAAACCTTATGATAGGCTTTGGTATCGATGAGATTCAGGCAAATTACGTTGCTGAAATCAAGCTGCGTCATCTTAACCGTGAATATATTTTAAAGAGAACACAGGATATCGAAAAGCTCAAAAAAGAAATTGAAGAAATGGAAGATATCCTCGCTCACAAGTCAAAGGTTAAGAAGATCATCGTAAATGAACTCAATGAAATTGCAAAGAAATATGGTCAGCCGAGAAAGACTGAGATAATCTTTGCTATTGATGTAGCTTTCGAAGAAAAAGAAGAGGAAGAGCCGGATTTCCCTGTCAACCTTTTCTTCACAAAGGAAGGCTACTTCAAAAAAATTACACCTCAGGCACTTCGCACAAGCGGCGAGCAGAAGCTCAAAGAAGGCGACGAGATGTTGCTTGAGCTTGAAGCTACAAATAATACTGAGCTTCTTTTCTTTACTGATAAATGTCAGGTTTACAAGTCAAAAGCATCTGAGTTTGATTTGGGTAAAGCGAGCGTGCTTGGTGATTTCGTAGCATCAAAGCTTGAAATGGACGAAGGTGAAAATGCGATCTATATGATTGCAACTCTTGACTACAAGGGCTATGTAATGTTCTTCTTTGAAAACGGCAAGGCAGCTAAGGTTGATCTTTCAGCTTATGCGACTAAGACGAACCGTAAAAAGCTCATAAAAGCTTACAGTGACAAATTCCCGATAGGTGCAATACGTCACGTTGTTGAAGATTGTGATCTTGTACTTGAGTCAACATCAGGCAGACTGCTCCTTATCAACACGGGTGCAATTTCACCGAAAACGACAAAGGATACTCAGGGTGTATCTGTCATGACAATGAAAAAGGGTCATATACTCAAAAAGGTAAGGGACTACAAACCGGGCGAGTTTGCAAAGCCGTACAGATACAAAACAAAAAATCTTCCGGCGGCAGGAGCGCTGTTGAGTGCAGAGGATACAGGCGAACAGATGTCATTGATATAAACAAATAAAGCCACCGACCGAAGATACTTTTAGTCGGTGGCAGCGGAAAAACGAGCAAACGCAAAATCATCGTTTTCTTCCGCTAATACTATATTAACCTGTTTTTTTGTAAAAATTATCGGAAAAATATAACATATTTTATATTTGATTGAAATTTTCTATTGCATTTTTAAATAATGTGTGATAGAATGTCTTGGTAAAAATACTAACGGAGGTTTAACTATGGAAGCTATTCAGTACGTTTTAGGCGCTGTGCTTATTATACTTGCTATCATTCTTATCATATCAGTTCTTCTTCAGGAGAGCCGTTCAGCAGGTCTTTCAGGTGCAATTTCAGGCGGTGCCGACACATTCTTCGGCAAGTCTAAGGGCAAGACAATTGAGCAGAAACTTGCAAAAATCACAAAGTTTGTTGCAGTTGGTTTCTTCGTAGTGGCACTTGGTGTTTCAGTTGCCTTTATGTTTATTTATTAATATCCGAATTTATGCAGGGTGGCTAAAAGCTGCCCTGTTTTTTTGTGATTTTTTGCAAATTTACCGTTGAAATTTAGAAAAAATGGTAGTATAATATGACGGTATTTTATAGTGTGGCATAAAGGGATAGTTTTGGAATTCTTTTCAGTGTTTGCAAATATATATTTATTTGTGTTAATTTTAATGCTGACCGTTTCAGTTGCCTTTACGTTTTCGCTTATTTTTAAGGAGATGACCTTATAATGAATTATGTAGAAAGAGTTATTGCACGAGTAGCAAAAGATCATGCAAATGAGCCTGAATTCGTGCAGACAGTAACAGAAGTTTTGTCAAGCCTTACTCCTGTTAT
Organism: Acutalibacteraceae bacterium; assembly: GCA_036309125.1. Taxonomy (GTDB): domain Bacteria; phylum Bacillota; class Clostridia; order Oscillospirales; family Acutalibacteraceae; genus CAG-488. The sequence goes on from JAXJUJ010000169.1 coordinate 2,354, forward strand.
TGAGAAGCATCCTGAGTATGAAAAAGCAGGTTTGCTTGAAAGAATGGTTGAGCCTGAAAGACAGATCACTTTCCGTGTTGCATGGGTAGATGATGCAGGTAATGTTCAGGTTAATACAGGTTACCGTGTTCAGTTCAACGGTGCTATCGGACCTTACAAGGGTGGTCTTCGTTTCCATCCTTCAGTTTACAGTGGTATTATGAAGTTCCTCGCTTTCGAGCAGACTTTCAAAAACAGCCTTACAAGCCTTCCTATCGGTGGTGCTAAGGGTGGTTCTGACTTTGACCCCAGAGGCAGGTCAGATGCAGAAATCCTTCGTTTCTGCCAGGCATTTATGACAGAGCTTTACAGACACATCGGTCCTAACGTTGACGTTCCTGCAGGTGATATCGGTGTAGGCGGCAGAGAGATCGGTTACCTTTTCGGTCAGTACAGACGTCTTAAGGCTTCATATGATAACGGTGTTCTTACAGGTAAGGGTCTTTCATATGGTGGTTCACTCATCAGACCTGAAGCTACAGGCTTTGGTGCAACTTATTATGCACAGGAAGTTCTTGCTCACTTCGGCGAGTCAGTTGAGGGTAAGACTTTCTCAGTTTCAGGTTTCGGTAACGTTGCATGGGGTACTGTACAGAAGGTTACAGAGCTTGGCGGTAAGGTTGTTACAATTTCAGGTCCTGACGGTTATGTTTACGATCCCGACGGAATCAACACAGAAGAGAAGATCAACTATATGCTTGAAATGCGTAACTCAGGCAGAGATAAGGTTCAGGATTATGCTGACAAGTTCGGTGTTGAGTTCTTCGCAGGTCAGAAGCCCTGGGGTGTTCCTGTTGATGTTGCTATGCCTTGCGCAACTCAGAACGAAATCGGTATGAAGGAAGCACAGCAGCTCGTTGAAAACGGTGTTCAGTACTACATCGAGGTTGCTAATATGCCGACAACAAACGAAGCTCTTGCTTACCTTATGAAGAACTGTAAGGCAGTTGCTCCGTCAAAGGCAGTTAATGCAGGTGGCGTTGCAGTTTCAGCTCTTGAAATGTCACAGAACTCAATGAGATACAGCTGGACAGCTGAAAAGGTTGATTTACAGCTCAAGTCAATTATGAAGTCAATTCACGATTCATCAGCTGAAGCAGCAGAAGAGTACGGTCTTGGCTACAACCTCGTTGCAGGCGCAAATATTGCAGGCTTCCAGAAGGTTGCAGACGCAATGCTCGCACAGGGTATATTTTAATAAAACGAAATCCGACGGAAAACCCGTCGGATTTTTTGCAATTAAAGTGTAAAAAAGGACTTCGGAAGCGAAGTCCTTTAGCTTTTTAGATGGATTTAAGAAGTTTCGGAAGTCTTGTGAGAGCACCCGGGATTCTTACGAGAATCTTGCAAAGTCCCTTGAAGCTTGACTGTCCGTCGTTGAGAATCATAAGAAGACCGTCAACGATTTCAGGTGAGCAAACGCCCATACTCATAGCCATAAAGTTACGGATAGGAATCTGTGTTGCCATAGCAGCAAGCATCTTGCCGTCACCGTTTTCGGCAGAGCCGAACTTAGCCATCATACCTTCGATGGTGTTGCACATTCTTCCGCCCCACTTGGTATGTCTTGCATCGTTAAGACAGCAGTAGAGGTCAATCGGAAGACTTGTGTCACGCTCATTCTTGGGAAGCTCACTTCCGAAAACAGCTTCAAACTGAGCACCGTTCATACCGTTAACGTCTGCTGTATAGTATGCGGGAGCTGTCTTTCTGTAATCAGGGATTTCAGCGTTTACTGTTGATTCAACAGTGATTGTCTTTGAAAGTCTGATGTCACGGCTTGATGCACCAACGAGGATATCAAATTCGCCTGTTTCAACCATCCAGTCACCGAGCTTGACGTTATAGAAAGCGAACGCTCTCTTTGAAAGCTCAAGTGTAACTGTTGTTTCTTCACCAGGATTAAGGAATACTTTCTTGAATCCGCGAAGCTCCTTTACAGGACGGAAGATAGTTGAATCTTTGTCAGCGACATAAAGCTGTGCAGCTTCGCCGCCGAATACGTCGCCTGTATTTTTGACCTTGAATGAAACTGTTACTGTGTCAGTATCTTTGATGCTGTCAGCAGAAACCTGAAGGTCGCTGTATTCGAATGTTGTGTATGAAAGACCGTAGCCGAAGGGGAAGAGAACGTCCTTCTGTGCTTTGTCATAGTAACGGTAACCGATGTAAACAGACTCTCTGTGCTCACTTGTTACAGGACCTGCAGGATAGTTGCCGAATGTCGGGTTATCTTCATATGAAAGCGGATATGTTTCTGAAGTTTTACCTGAGGGGTTAACTGCACCTGTAAGGAGGTTTGATGTAGCGCTGCCGACAGCCTGACCACCGAGGCCAGTGCTGAGAAGACCCTTGACTTCGTTTACCCACGGAAGGTTGATGACTGAACCACCAGCAAGAACAACTGCTGTGTTCGGGTTAGCTTTTGCAACAGTTGAAACAAGGTTGTTGTGGCTTGACGGCATTTCAATGTTGACTCTGTCATAGCCTTCACCTTCAAATTCGTCTGTAAGACCAACGAAAACGAGAGCGATATCTGCACTCTTTGCAGCTTCAACAGCGGCATTTACGAGATCATCTTTGATCTCATCCTTGTTTTTGACACAGCCGGGAGCATAAACAACATCAACACCAAGCTTTTTGAGCTCATCAAGTGCATTGTCAAGCTTGTTGGGGTTGATAACGGAAGAGCCTGCACCCTGGAAACGGGGAGAAGCTGCAAGCTCACCGATGACAGCGACCTTCTGACCCTTCTTAAGGGGGAGGATTTTGTCATCGTTTTTGAGAAGAACCATAGAACCTTCCGCAACCTTACGTGCGATTGCGTGATGAGCTTCAATGTCGTATGTATGTTTCTTTTCAAGAGCAGGCTTTGACTTTACGATGAGATCGACAACTGTGTCAACTCTCTTGTCAAGTACTGCGATATCGAGTTCACCACTGTTGACAGCAGCGATGATTTTGTTTGTGTTGATTCTTGCTGATGAAGGCATTTCGAGATCTGTACCGTTGTAAAGACCGGGGATACGGTCAACTGATGAACCCCAGTCAGTTACGAGAAGACCCTCAAAGCCCCATTCACCGCGGAGAACTTTTTCCTGAAGCCACTCGTTCTGAGAAGAATAAACACCGTTGATACGGTTGTACGAGTTCATAATTGTCCAGGGCTGAGCTTCTTTAACGCAGATTTCAAAAGCTGTGAGATAAAGCTCGCGCATTGCACGCTCATCAACAACCTCATTGATAACCATACGGAATGCTTCCTGAGAGTTACAAGCGAAATGCTTGAGAGATGTACCAACGCCCATTGACTGTACGCCGTTTACAAAGCTTGCAGAGCATTTACCTGCAAGATACGGATCTTCACTGAAATATTCGAAGTTACGTCCGCAGGTAGGAGAACGCTTTATGTTTGTGCCGGGGCCGAGAACAACGGAAACCTCCTCCTTGAGACATTCCTCTGCGAGTGCGATACCTTCTTCTCTGAGAAGATCTTCATCCCATGAGCAGGAAGATGTTGAAGCAGGGGGGAAGCAAGTTGACGGAACAGAGTTACCGAGACCGATACCCTGTGAAGTTTTCTTGTCTTTGTTCTGCTTACGAAGACCGTGAGGTCCGTCAGTAATCATAATTTTCGGAAGACCTAATTCAGGTGCCTCTTCAAGATGCCAGTAGTCATAGCCTGAAACAAAAGCGGCCTTTTGCTCAAGACTCATTTTATTAACGATTTCGGGGTGTTTCATTTGCTGATACTCCTCTCAATTTTTTACAATATACTATTATAAACTATTATAGTCTATTTTGCAATCCTTGAAATAATACTCTTTGTCGTGTTCACCGATTTCTCTTAAAACTCTGCAAGGATTTCCGACAGCAACAACTCCTGACGGGATATCTTTTGTGACGATGCTGCCTGCACCTATGACAGTGTTATCACCGATTGTGACACCGGGCACAATTACGGCCCCTGCACCTATCCAGCAGTTTTTGCCGATTTTAACGCTTCTGTTAAACTGGTAAGCTTTTTCGCGAAGGTCAGGGTCTATGGGATGTCCTGCTGTTGCGATTGTTACATTCGGACCGATGAGCGTATAATCGCCTACGTAAATGTGTGTATCGTCAACGAGAGTGAGATTGAAGTTTGCATAAACGCTTTTGCCGAAATGCACGTGTTTCCCACCCCAGTTGGCGTGAAGGGGAGGCTCTATGTAACAATCATCACCGATTTCTGCAAACATTTCCTTGAGCATAGCTGTACGCTTTTCCTGCTCAAGAGGACGTGTCATATTGAAATCATAAAGCTTTTCAACGCACAAAAGCTGTTCTTTCATAATTTCTTCGTCGCTCGGGTAGTAGATCTGACCCGAATGGAGTTTTTCTCTGTTTGTCATAGCAGATCTCCTTAAAATATCTTTCTTATATGATAATAAATTTTTGAAATCAGGTCAATGAAAAATGTAAAATAAGTGGGGAAAAGTGAATGTTTTTATAAATTTTACCGCTTGATTTGAAACAAAATCAGCCTATAATATAGAAATAAATGATATTGTAGTTGTGGAGGAAATTTGAATGAACATAAATGAACTATTCCATGAATTAAAAG
>JAXJUJ010000170.1:0-8864 GCA_036309125.1 Acutalibacteraceae bacterium
ATTAATCACATAGGTATATAATGTCTATGACAATTTAACAGACGGGAGCTTGTGTTACAGGCTGAGAGGAAGGTAAAACCTTCGACCGATAACCTGATTTGGATAATGCCAACGTAGGGATGCCTGGATATAAAAGTGTTTCGACGTGGCGGAATTAATCTGAAGCTTTTCAGATTTTTCGCCACTTTTTCTTTTAAAAACACATCTTTTAAACGGTGAGTTGCCAAATCGGTAGCTTGCCGTTTTTGTTTTTTCAGGAGGTGTGTTTATGGTAAAAATCAACGGAGAAGAATTGAATGTTGCGGGAAAAACAATCGCAGAATATCTTGCAACGACCAATTATGACCCGAAAAGAATTGCAGTTGAGCGTAACGGTGACATCGTTTTTAAATCTCAATACGATGAAACCTTACTGCAGGACGGTGACAGTGTTGAAGTTGTAAGCTTTGTAGGAGGTGGATGAAATGATTCCGACAAAAGAAGAATGGTATTCGGCATTATCCGAAAGACACGGTGAAAAGGCACAGAAAAGCTTTGAATCTGCAACCGTTGCAATATGCGGACTCGGCGGGCTTGGCTCTAACATAGCTTTCGCCCTTGCCCGTGCAGGTGTCGGGAGGCTGATCCTTATTGATTTTGACAAGGTGGACATTACAAATCTTCACCGTCAGCAGTACAAGGCGAATCAGATCGGCTCGAGCAAAACAGAAGCTCTGAAAGCAAACCTTTCAGAAATTGCTCCGTATGTGACAGTTGAAACTCATACGGTTCGCATTGATGAAGAAAATGCCGAAACAATTCTTAAAAAAGCAGATGTTATCTGCGAAGCATTCGACAATGCTGAATGTAAAGCAATGCTTGTGAGTCTCGTGACCGAAAGAATGCCTGAAAAATTTTTGGTTGCAGCATCAGGAATGGCAGGTATGGGCAGTGCCAATATCATTCAGACACGAAGAATTTCAAAGCGATTTTATATCTGCGGTGACGGAACGAGTGATGTGCAATCAGAAGGAAGTCTTGTTTCTTCACGTGTGATGCTCTGTGCCGCACATCAGGCACACACAGTGCTGCGAATTTTAACAGAACAATTTGAAACTTAAAGAAAGAAGGAAAAATAAATGAACAACGACAAACTTATTATCGGCGGACACGAATTCAACTCACGTTTTATTCTCGGCTCGGGAAAATACTCGATGAAGCTCATTGAAGCTGCCGTAAAGGATGCAGGTGCAGAGATTATCACTCTCGCAGTGCGCCGTGCAAACACAAAAGATCAGGAAAGTATCCTTGATTACATTCCCGAAGGTATTACACTTCTCCCCAATACAAGCGGTGCAAGAAACGCTGAAGAGGCTGTACGCATTGCCCGTCTTGCGAGAGAGCTTGGTTGTGGTAATTTTGTGAAAATTGAGATTATGCGCGATTCCAAATATCTTCTCCCTGACAATCAGGAAACAATTAAAGCAACGGATATTCTTGCCAATGAAGGCTTTGTGGTTATGCCGTATATGTATCCTGACCTCAACGTCGCCCGTGACCTTGTGAATGCCGGTGCAGCGAGTGTTATGCCGCTTGCTTCTCCTATCGGCTCTAATAAAGGTCTTGCGACGAAAGAATTTATTCAGATTCTCATCGATGAAATCGACCTGCCCATTATTGTGGATGCAGGTATCGGCAGACCGTCTCAGGCTTGTGAAGCTATGGAAATGGGTGCTGCTGCGATTATGGCAAATACAGCTCTTGCCACTGCAGGTGACCTGCCTATGATGGCTTCTGCATTTAAAAACGCCATTGAAGCAGGACGAAAGGCTTACCTTGCAGGGCTCGGCAGAGTATTAACCCGAGGTGCATCAGCATCTGACCCCCTGACAGGATTCTTGAGGGACTAAGGTGGACAATATGGAAAATCAATTTTTTGTAGATTCGGAGCATCTGTCCCCCGAAGCACTTGAGAAAAAGCACAGACTTGAAAATGATCCTTCATTCCGTAAAAACCATATGGAATATCTTCCGGGAATGGAGATAATTGAGTCTGATGTCTGTACAAGCGTTATGGCACAGATGAGCTCGTATGACTATTCAAAATATACTGCCGATGATGTTAAGGCTGCATTGGAACACAGCACCTGTTCGATAGAGGATTTCAAGGCACTTCTTTCTCCTGCGGCAGAGCCGTTTTTAGAACAGATGGCACAACGTGCAAGGCTTGAAACAAGCAAACACTTCGGAAATACAGTTTATCTTTTCACCCCGATTTACATAGCGAACTTTTGTGAAAATTATTGCGTGTACTGCGGATTCAACTGTTACAACCACATAAAGCGTATGAAGCTTAGTATGGAACAGATCGAAAAAGAGATGAAGGTAATTGCAGACAGCGGTATGGAGGAAATTCTGATTCTCACGGGTGAAAGCCGTGGTCAGAGTAATGTGGAATATATCGGTGAAGCGTGCAAGCTCGCAAGAAAATATTTCCGTATGGTAGGACTTGAAATTTATCCTGTAAACACTGATGAATACAGATATCTTCACGAATGCGGAGCTGACTATGTAACTGTATTTCAGGAAACATACGATGCTGATAAATACGAAAAGCTGCATCTGCTCGGGCACAAGCGTGTCTGGCCTTACCGCTTTGATGCACAGGAAAGAGCACTTCGCGGTGGTATGAGGGGTGTTGCATTCTCGGCATTGCTCGGTCTTTCGGATTTCCGTAAGGATGCACTGGCAAGTGCTTTGCACGTTTACTATCTGCAAAGAAAGTATCCTCACGCTGAGATGTCACTTTCCTGCCCGAGACTCAGACCCATTATCAATAACGATAAAATCAATCCTCTTGACGTGCACGAAAAGCAGCTGTGTCAGGTGCTTTGCGCATACCGTATTTTTCTCCCCTTTGTAGGCATTACGGTTTCCTCCCGTGAGAGTGCAGAGTTCAGAAACGGTATAGTGAAAATTGCCGCAACAAAGGTTTCTGCAGGTGTTTCCACAGGAATCGGAGACCACGAAAGCAAATATACGGGCAAGGAAACCGACGATATTCAGGGAGATGAGCAATTTGAAATTGATGACAACCGCAGTCTTGACAAGATGTATCAGGACATTGCAGATGAAGGTCTGCAACCGGTTCTGAATGACTATCTTTATGTGTGAGGTAATGAATATGAAAAAGTTTGACCCGAGTTTATATTTTATAACGGACAGCACGAATTACTCAGAGGAAGAATTTCTCTTCCGTGTTGAACAGGCTCTCAAGGGCGGAGCGACTCTTCTTCAGCTTCGTGAAAAAGAAAAATCCACCCGTGAGTATATCGAGCTTGCAGAAAAGGTACATTCAATTACACAGAAATATAATGTGCCGCTGATAATTGATGATCGTGTCGATGTAGCACTCGCAATTGATGCAGAAGGAGTTCACGTCGGAGCAAATGATATGCCTGTAGCTACCGCAAGAAGACTGATGGGCGATGATAAAATTATCGGTGCGACAGCAAAAACCGTGCCCTGGGCAAAAGACGCCTATAGCCAAGGCGCAGACTATCTCGGTGTTGGTGCAATTTATCCTACAACCACCAAGGTTGTGACCGTTCTCACTTCAACCGAAACTCTTGATGCGATAACAAAAGCTGTACCCATTCCTGTCAATGCAATCGGTGGTCTGAACAAAGACAATATCGATATTCTCAAAGGCATCGGCATTTCAGGTGTCTGTGCCGTTTCAGCAATAATGAAGGCTGATGATCCCAAATCAGCAGCAGAGAAGCTTAAAGAAAGAGCAAGGGAACTTCTGCTTATTTAAGAAAGGATGTAATAAAATGAGAAATTATACAACACAGATGGATGCCGCAAAGCGTGGCATAATCACACCTGAAATGAAAGCTGTTGCCGCCAAAGAATACAGGTCAGAGGAAGAAATTCGTGACCTTGTAGCAAGAGGACAGGTAGCAATCTGCGCCAACAAGCTCCACACCTGCATTGACCCCAACGGTGTAGGCTCAATGCTTCGCACCAAGATTAACGTAAACCTCGGAGTATCCCGTGACTGTAAGGATTATGACATTGAAATGCAGAAGGTTATGGCGGCAGTTAATATGGGAGCAGAAGCTATTATGGATTTGTCAAGTCACGGCAACACACAGCCTTTCCGTCAGAAGCTTACCTCAGAGTGTCCTGCTATGATTGGTACTGTGCCTGTATATGACAGCGTTATTCACTATCAGAGAGACCTCGCGACACTTACAGCAAAGGACTTTATTGACGTTGTCCGTCTTCACGCTCAGGACGGTGTGGACTTTGTGACACTTCACTGCGGCATTACCCGTAAGACAATCGAACAGATACGTAAACACAAAAGAAAAATGAATATCGTTTCCCGTGGTGGTTCACTTGTATTTGCCTGGATGAGTATGACGGGTGAAGAGAATCCTTTCTATGAATACTATGACGAGATCCTTGAAATTTGCCGTGAGTATGACGTAACTGTTTCTCTCGGCGACGCCTGCCGTCCCGGATGTCTCGCTGACGGAAGTGATGTTTGTCAGATTGAGGAGCTTGTCCGTCTGGGTGAGCTTACCAAACGTGCATGGGCAAAGGACGTACAGGTTATGGTTGAGGGGCCCGGTCATATGCCTATGGATCAGATCGAAGCAAATATGAAAATTCAGCAGACTATCTGTATGGGTGCACCCTTCTATGTTCTCGGTCCTATAGTTACTGATATCGCACCCGGATACGACCATATTACTTCTGCTATCGGTGGTGCAGTTGCCGCAGCTTCAGGCGCAGCCTTCCTTTGCTATGTAACACCTGCAGAGCATCTCGCCCTTCCGAATGTGGATGATGTAAAACAAGGTATTATCGCATCCCGCATTGCCGCACACGCTGCGGATATTGCGAAGAAAGTTCCTCACGCAAGAGATCTTGACGACCAAATGGCAGAAGCGAGAAGAACTTTCGACTGGGATAAACAGTGGGAATGCTCAATCGATCCCGAAACGGCAAAGGCAATCCGTGACAGCCGTGCGCCCGAACACGAGGACAGCTGCTCGATGTGCGGAAAATTCTGCGCTGTCAGAAGTATGAACAAGGCGCTGAACGGTGAATATATTGATATTCTTTAACGATATAAATTTGGTTGATTACACTTGCAAAGGATTGATAAAATGATTAAAGGCGCAATATTCGACCTTGACGGCACACTTTTTGACTCAATGTTTATCTGGGATACTATTGGCGAAAAATACCTTCGTTCGATAGGATACGAGCCGAAAGAAAACCTGAACGAAACCTTCAGAACAATGAGTCTTTATAACGCTGCCTGCTATTATAAAAGCGAATACGGTGTTACTCTGACGGTCGACGAAATAATGGACGGTGTAAACCGAATGGTAGAAAAATATTACATAAATGAGATTCAGCTGAAGCCCGGTGTTTATGATTTTGTAAAGCATCTTCATAATATCGGTGTCAGGATGTGCATAGCTACTGCAACTGACAAGTATCTTGTTGAAGCGGCACTTGAAAGATGCGGAATAAACGAATGCTTTTCTGAAATTTTCACCTGCACATCCGTCGGACACAGCAAGGATGAACCCGATATTTACCGTGAAGCATTGAAGCATCTCGGTACGGTGAAAAAAGATACTCTCGTTTTTGAAGATGCGATTTATGCAATCAGGACAGCAAAGAAAGACGGCTTCAGTGTCGTTGCAGTTTACGATAAATCCGAAGAAAATCAAGAAGAAGTAAAATCTCTTTGCGATTTTTACATTAAAGATTACACAGAAATTCAAGACTTTTGGAAATTTGCCGCACCGATGAAATCAGCTCTCTCAATAGCTGGAAGCGACTGCAGCGGTGGTGCAGGAATTCAGGCAGACATAAAAACGATGACGATGAACGGTGTTTATGCAATGAGTGCAGTTACCGCCCTGACTGCACAGAATACAACGGGAGTTTTCGCAATATCCGAATCGTCACCCGATTTTCTGAGACAACAAATTGATGCGGTTTTCGAAGATATATACCCCGATGCAGTAAAAATCGGAATGGTTTCATCGTCGGAGCTGATTTCTGTTATCGCTGAAAGGCTGAGGTTTTATAATGCCGAAAACATTGTGGTTGACCCCGTTATGGTTGCGACAAGCGGTTCTGAACTGATGAAAAACGAAGCCGTGCAAACTCTTATCGAAAGGCTTTTACCGATTGCGACAGTTGTGACTCCGAACATTCCCGAAGCAGAAGTTTTATCGGGCGAAAAAATACAGAACAAGGAAGATATGCTCAACGTCGCACGAAAAATCGGTGATAAATACGGTTGTGCAGTTTTGCTTAAAGGGGGACACAGTATTAATGATGCAAATGATCTCCTTTACTCAGACGGTAATTTCAGATGGTTTGACGGCAAAAGAATAAACAATCCGAATACCCACGGCACAGGCTGCACACTTTCATCTGCAATAGCATCAAATCTCGCAAAAGGTTTACCTCTTGATGAGTCCATCCAAAACGCTAAGGAATATATTTCAGGCGCACTTTCCGCAATGCTTGACTTGGGTAAAGGCTCAGGACCTATGATGCACAACTTTTCCCTTTAAAGATAAAAATCTCTCCCTGTGTGAGAAACTCCTATAGCCTGTGTCTTCATTTTAAATATGTTAGAAATAATTTTTTGAATATAAAAGAAAAACCTGAAGCATTAAAGCTTCAGGCACAGAAAAAGGATGACAGAGAAATCTGTCATCCTTAAATTAATTATTTAATCGGAAGAGGAATATAAGTAAGAAGCATTTCTAAGATTGATTTTATGAAATTCATAATCATTTCGAAGAAATTTATTTCTTTGCTTGCATCCTGCTCGGGTATTGTGTCTTCCACCTCAACATCAGTATCTGCTTCAGGAACTTTCTCTGCATCAGCTTCGGGAATATCTGTTTCATCTTCATCCTCAATTTCAAATGACTGGTCGATGAGGTCGAGATACTCAACATATTCTGAAGATGTTTCAAGAAGAACTTCTGCTGACTTTGAGCATACATACGGGTCATCATGTATTCGTGGGCAACGCGTGGTCATTCAAGAGTTAATTTAATAATGGTTCGACAAATTGGAATTTGTCGTCAACTACAGCAGTCGCAATAATTATCTGTTATACCCTGCCGTCATTGTTTTTTATTAATTCTGTGAAATCTTCAAAAAATCTGCTCATATCAAAATATGAAAATGATCTTATTTTTCTTTAATAAGCACCATACCGAAAAGTTCTAATTCAAATGTAAGATTATCAGTAACTTCTGTAAGTTCACCACTGTGCTTGTTATCAACCTTATATATATCGTATGACCCCTTTTCACCCAAATCCAATGAAATCTCTTTGTTAGGTAAACCATCATTATCGCTATAATAAGTAAGTATAATCGTCGCTTTTCCGTTTTTATCCACACCGCAAAGAGAATAGATATTTTCAATCTTATTTTGGGAAGCAATTTCTTTTTCGCAATCGTAAAGTAAACCGTACCAATAAAAAGCATAGTAACCCTTTAACTTTTCATAGGTGTAAAAATCAAAAACACCGTTAAAAGCTGACGGACGAGTGTCATAATACATCAGCATATCAATAAACGAGTGCTGAGATGCGCACATACAAGCCATTATAAATGATGCACCCTTAATACCATGAATTGCTTTAAGAGAATAAACATATTCCTCTGTCCATCCCTTTACATAGTTCCATTCATTCAGTATACTCTCTGCATTTTCATATCCGTACTTACCCAGAAGCGTTTTGATTCTTTCTGATTTTTTTGTCATATGCTCGGGCTCGGTACAGTAAATATGCCAAGAAAAGAAATCCAACGGTACGTTTCTTTTTTTCATCTCCCGAAGAAAATCCTCAGCCCATTCTTCATTCCAGGCAAGAGCGGGACCGCCTATTTTCAAATCAGGAAACTTCTCTTTAAGATGTTTTGCGGTAATTTCGAACAAATCAAAAAACTGTGCCTTTGTTCCACCCCAAGTGCGTTTGTTGGGTGAATCATCAGGATCAAGGTCTGCTTCATTCCAAATTTCCCAATATTTAATATTAAGCTTGTAGCCATCTGCCCAGCCATAATTGTAATGTAGGATAATATGTTCGCAGATAACAGCCCACTTTTCGAAATCCTTAGGTGGAATAGTGCCATGCTTTTTTATCTGATGCTCAATTGTCTGACCTAATCTGAAAAAGGTTTCAGTTCCTGCATCAAGACAAACTAAAACACTTTCATCCGTACAAGGAAAATCATAGGAAGCAGGGTCATACGGGTCAGCATCGAAATCCGGAAAAATGTATGAAATATCGTGGCTGTATGGTCCGCCGTAAATGCCGCAAACACCGGAATCATGGTTTCTGCTATACGGTATTCGTGCAGCCTTGTAATCTGAAAAATTACTGCGGAACTGGTCATCGGCATGCCTTTTGTGCCAAGGACCTCCATTAGTTGCATTAAGAATTTTAAATTTGTTGCCCGAGCTCTTCAAATCAAATTTTAATATTTCCATTAAAACCTCCACGAATTCTTATTTATCGAATTGATTATTCCACACAAAATCTAATCGGCAGACTTAACATCAAAAATTAACTTATCTATATATTGTATTATATAGGCATTTTTGATAAAAAACAAGCAACAAAAAACGACATGTCGAAACATGTCGTTTTTTTCTGGCGCCTCAAACAGGGCTCGAACCTGTGACACCGCGGTTAACAGCCGCGTGCTCTGCCAGCTGAGCTATTGAGGCATTAATACAAAAATGTGTCGGCGTCGCCTTATCTTCCCGGGCGGCTGCCCGCCAAGTATTTTCAGCACTGAAGAGCTTAACTACCG
>JAXJUJ010000171.1:0-9901 GCA_036309125.1 Acutalibacteraceae bacterium
TAAGCTTTACACTCACGCAGCTGACCTTCGATTGATTCTTCACGCTGAGAACTGCTCGAATATCTTGCATATATGACTGCATTCATTTTCATTCCTCCTTTGGGATTTTAATATAGCGCGCTTTTTCGCATTTGTAAAGGCCACAGCCTTTACTTTTTTAAGATAATAATTTAAGAGTGTTTTCATTTTTTGAATTCCTTTCTTGTTTTTCATAATGAGCGAGAATTTCCGGCAAGAAGTATCTCGCCAATTCTTCATATGCACTTTTCGGAATGTTTTCCGTTCCTTCCTTAATTTCAACTTTCATAACCTCCCCAACCTTTCCTTTCGTTGGGTTCTTTGACATTAACACACCTCCTTTCGTAGGATTTTCTTTTTAATTTACTAACAGATAATTTGAAACAGTCACATCGACACGCCAATGCGAAAGATTGAAAATTGAAACGGCCATCAGAGCCGTTTTGTCATAAACTAACGGCAAGCCTTTCTTTTTGGCGAGCTCTTTATTCTTACCTCGGATGTAATATTTTCCTCTGATTTCTTTCTTATCAAACGGTTTTGGTTTCTTTGTTTTCTTGTCGATGTTTTTGAGCTTCCATCGCTTTTCAATTTCTTGTTCAAGCTGTTTTCTGTATTCAGGTTCGTTTTTTAGTCTTTCTGTGTAATAGTTATACGCCCTAACGGCTTGCTCGGCTCTGATGTGGTGGTAATCGATGTCATTATTCATCTCATCTGCTGAAAATAATATGTTAGATGAGTTATCAAAAAATGATTTCACAAAATCGACATCGTAAATTATTCTCTGATAGGTTTCCTTGCCACCCTTACCTTTACGGACGATGACACAGGGGTAGCCACTTTCATCATATCCAAAATCATTATTTCTGAGATTCTTCAATTCGTTTCTTCTGATTCCTACTCTTTTCTGAAAATCAACTGTTCGGGAGTATAAAGGGTTTCTTGTATCAGCAGAAGCACGGTATTTCTTTTTCTTTCTTGAACGGATATTATCTGCATTATGTCTCTTAGGTAAATTCATTTCTGTGAGTGATACTCCGTGATATAATCCCACAGGTGCAATGTATGTGTGAATCGTACTTGCTGTGTATCCTTTTTCTTTCAGATAATCTATATATTTAAATATCTGTTCTTTGCATTCTTCTTTGGTTTTGCAGTTGTGTTCTTTTCTGCAGTAGTCGATGAACTTTGCATAATTTCTGATGAATGACGAACGGGTTACATTATTTTCATATCCCGAAAAGAATATGTTAGATTCGTCTCGTAATTTTCGGCTTATGCTTTTCTTATGATGTTTTTTCTTTTTCATAGGTTTTCACCTCCTTGTTTTAAAGGTTCATTAATACTATGTTAGATGAAAATGAAAAACTGTTATCAATCTATCTTTTTCACCTTTACAAGATTTTCGAAAGTTTTTGCGTCCGCAACGAACTTTCCACCGCCCACCACTGAAACCGTGGTTGTTAAACTGTTCAAGGACTTCGAATGAAGCGACGAATTTTGTTTTAAAATTCATCCGTAAGGGTCGATGCAAACCCATTACACCGAAGTGAAAAACACTTCTTCGTCCTGCTAACTGGTTATTCCGTTAAATAACTGAATAACCGTTAGCATGGACCGGTTCTTTTCTTTCAAAAAGCAACCGTTCCGTGACAGAGTTGTTTTTAAAACAATTCATTAAACTCTGTCACACAAACCAAAACTGTAAACTGTTTTAAAATATCGTTTTGGTTTGGAAGGAGATGCCTACCTGCGAATTTTAAAACAATTCGCATCTCACGACACCTCAGCGGACGAACAATACTTAATGCATATTCGTATCGCTCCTCCACCCACAAGCAACAAGAATCTGTTCCTGTGTGAGAAATTCTTATAGCCTGTGTCTTCAGTTTTAATATGTTAGATAAAAAGAAATTTAATAAAAAAGAAAAAATCTCCGACATCAGGTTTAATGTCAGAGATTTCTAAAATTATACGGTTTTCATTCTGCTTTTCACAATCGCTTCAGTAATGTTTGTGAGGACAAGCTCACCGTTCTGATTATATGCTTCGATAGAAATTTCAACGATTCCGTTTTTGCTGTTACGCTTTGTGAGGTTAGTAACCACCGCTTTTGCAGAAAGTTTGTCGTTCGGATAAACAGGCTTGAACCATTCAATTTTTGTAGACTTGCCTGCAAGAAGCTCCTTGCCGAATAAATCGACTTCAAGATACTTTGCCCAAACTGACATAAACGACATAACTCCGGGTGCTATCAGCCCTCCGAACGGTGTGCTTTTTGCGTATTCCTCGTCGGTGTGAAGAGGAATATTGTCATAATCACGGGCAAACGAAAGCATCTTTTCTTTTTCAATAACAGTAGGCGGAATATCAACAGTCATTCCGATTTTAATATCATCAAAATACATTTTTTCACCTCGATAATAATCCGTCGATAAACTGCTGTGCAAGTCTCGCACTTCTGCCGCCGCGTTCAAGAGCGAAGCGTTCGGCAAGCAGATCGAGTTCTTCTTCTGTCATTTCAACTGCATTCTTTTCGGCAAGATGATGCACGATATGAAGGAAGGTTTCCTTGTTCGGCTTTGAGAATGTCACGTGAATTCCAAAACGTTCTGACAAGGATACAAGTTCCTGCATTGTGTCATTGCGGTGTATATCATCACCCTCTCGGTCAGAGAAATTTTCTTTGATTATATGGCGACGGTTGCTGGTGGCATAAATTACAACATTTTTTGATTTTGCCGTCACCGAGCCTTCAAGCACAGCTTTGAGTGTATTGAAGTTGTCATCATCCTTGAGGAAAGAAAGGTCATCAATGAACAGAATAAATTTTAACGGATTTACAGACAGCTCGTCAAGTATTTTTTTGATTGAACAAAGCTGATCTTTTCTCACTTCAATAATCCGCAGTCCTTCATTCCACAGCGCATTTACAATAGCCTTTACGGTTGAGGATTTGCCCGTACCTGCATCACCTGTCAGAAGAATATTTGCCGCAGGCTTTCCACAAAGAAGTGCTTTTGTGTTATCAAGAACGATACTTCTTTCTCTTTCGTAATCAACAAGGTTTGAAAGCTCGGTTTTATCGGGATGATTTACGGGAACGATATCCCCCTGCTCGTCCACATAAAACATACGGTGCTTTGCATAAATGCCGTAACCGTATTTGCCGATATTCTCGGCTCTGTGCAGGTATATATCCTTAAGCCTCAGATTTGTTGTTGTGAAATCAGGCAGAAAACCTTTATAATCAAGTCCGTTGCGAAGCGCGGATTTATCAAGCTCTGCCACCTCCTGTAACAATTCAAGCTCGCTTTCAAGTGTTTTCTGCATATACTTGGGCACAGATTTTCCGCAGCCTAAAGTTTTAACAAATACATTTTCACTGTCGGAGCATAATTCCTTGATATATTCGCCGAGATTGCCTCCGTTCGCATTATAAAGCTCCGCTACAAATCCGGCATAAGCCGAACTCGTAGGTTTTTTGAGATAATTGCACAGGGCAGAAACGACAGGATCTTTCAGGATTTCTCTGAAGATACATAAGGTCTGCAGTTTTTCATATAGCTTTCTCATATCAGTTAAGAATCGCCCCCGAAGCACCGCCCGATACAAGTGCCGCATAGCGTTTCAGATATCCCGAAAGTTCTTTTGTTTTCGGGGTAAAATTTTTCATTCGTTTATTCAGAACAGCTTCATCCACTTTAAGCTCTATTGTGTTTTCGGGAATGTTTATGCTGATTATATCGCCGTCCTCAACCACACCGATCATACCGCCCGAAGCTGCTTCGGGTGTAACGTGACCGATGCATGCACCCCTTGTCGCACCGCTGAAACGACCGTCAGTAATAAGGGCAACGCTGTTACCAAGCCCCATACCCATAATTGCAGAAGTCGGATTGAGCATCTCTCTCATACCCGGTCCACCTTTCGGGCCTTCATAACGGATAACAACAACATCACCTGCAACAATTTTACCTGAATTGATCGAAGTCTGTGCCTCTTCCTCAGAATCAAAAACCTTTGCAGGACCTTCGTGTACAAGCATTTCAGGAAGAACAGCCGAACGCTTGACAACACTTCCTTCAGGAGCAAGATTTCCTTTAAGTACAGCAATACCGCCCGTTTCGCTGTAAGGTTTTTCAACGGGACGGATAACCTCGGGATCAAGATTTACACAGCCTGAAATATTTTCCCCTATTGTTTTACCCGTAACCGTCATACATTCGGTGTTCAGAAGATTTTTCTTTGTAAGCTCATTCATAACGGCATAAACTCCGCCTGCTTCGTCAAGGTCTTCCATATATGTTCTGCCGGCAGGAGCAAGGTGACAGAGATTCGGAGTCTTTGCGCTGATTTCATTTGCGATGTCAAGATTGAGCTCCACTCCGCACTCGTGAGCGATAGCAGGAAGGTGAAGCATACTGTTTGTTGAACAGCCCAGAGCCATATCAACAGTCAGCGCATTCATCAATGCTTCTTTTGTCATAATATCACGCGGACGGATATTTTTCTTAAGAAGCTCCATTACAGCCATACCTGCGTGCTTAGCAAGCTCGATTCTTGCAGAATAAACAGCAGGAATTGTTCCGTTGCCGCGAAGACCCATACCGAGTGCTTCTGTAAGACAGTTCATTGAATTAGCAGTATACATCCCCGAACACGAGCCGCAGGTCGGGCATGTTTTGCACTCATATTCAAGGAGCTTTTCATCGCCTATCTTACCTGCATTATAAGCACCGACTGCCTCAAACATACTCGAAAGGCTTGTTTTCCTGCCCTCAACTCTGCCCGCAAGCATCGGACCACCGCTGACAAAAACTGTCGGGATATTGACCCTTGCTGCCGCCATAAGAAGTCCCGGTACATTTTTATCACAATTCGGTACCATAACAAGACCGTCAAAACCGTGAGCCAGAGCCATTGCCTCGGTCGAATCGGCAATCAGGTCACGGGTAACGAGCGAATACTTCATTCCCGTGTGTCCCATAGCAATGCCGTCGCAGACAGCGATTGCAGGAAAAACAATCGGTGTTCCTCCTGCCATTGCGACGCCTATCTTTACAGCATCGACAATTTTATCAATATTCATATGCCCCGGCACAATTTCGTTATATGAGCTGACGATACCGATGAGAGGTCTTTTCTGCTCCTCTTCGGTAAGACCGAGAGCGTGAAACAAACTGCGGTGCGGTGCGTTCTGCACACCGACAACAACATTTTCTTTTGGCATAAATTATCTCCTTTCATTTACTTTCCGGACTTTCTGCATATCATTGAGAAGCCCATTAGTTATTTATGAGCTTATCCTCATCACTCCAACTGTAAAGCTTGCGGATATCCGCTCCGACTACCTCGGAAGGATGCTCGCTTGCCTTCTTTCTCATTGCATTGAAGTGTACCTGTGCACCTGCGCTTGACATATCCAAAAGGAAGTCCTTTGCAAATGTACCGTCCTGAATATCAGAAAGAATCTGCTTCATGGCCTTCTTTGTCTCTTCTGTGATGATTTTCGGTCCGGTGACGTAGTCTCCGTATTCTGCTGTGTTTGAAATTGAATATCTCATACCTGCAAAACCGCTCTGATAGATAAGGTCAACGATAAGCTTCATTTCGTGGATACACTCAAAATAAGCGTTTCTCGGATCATAACCTGCTTCAACGAGAGTTTCATATCCTGCCTGCATCAATGCGCAGACACCGCCGCAGAGAACTGCCTGTTCACCGAAGAGGTCTGTTTCCGTTTCCGTTCTGAAGGTTGTTTCAAGAACACCTGCTCTTGCACCGCCTATGCCGAGAGCATAAGCAAGTCCAAGATCCCACGCATCTCCGGTTGCATCCTGCTCAACAGCGATAAGGCACGGAACACCTTTTCCTGCCTGATACTCTGAACGGACTGTGTGACCGGGACCCTTGGGTGCAATCATAATAACATTTACATTCTTCGGAGGCTTGATACAACCGAAATGAATATTGAAGCCGTGAGCAAATGCAAGAGTTTTTCCCTCGGTGAGATTCGGCTCAATGCTCTCTTTATAAAGAGCCGCCTGCTTTTCGTCATTAATAAGTATCATAATGATATCAGCAGCCTTTGCCGCCTCGGCACTTGTCATAACCTTGAGACCTTGTGCCTCTGCCTTTGCCCAGCTTTTTGATCCCTCGTAAAGACCGATTACAACATTTACACCGCTGTCTTTAAGGTTAAGAGCATGAGCGTGTCCCTGTGAGCCGTAACCGATAATTGCAACTGTCTTACCGCTGAGCTTCTGCAAATCGCAATCCTGCTGATAAAAAATTCTGTTTGCCATAATAACTACCTCTTTCTTTTGGTTATAAATTTATTGTATGACGAATGGTCGTACTGCCCTTTTCAAGGGATGCCGTACCCGTTCTGCATATTTCTAAAATAGTAAAGTCACGCATAAGTGAAATAAAATCATCCATTTTAGTGCTGTTTCCGATTACCCTTAGTACAATTGAATTACGTGAATAATCAACAATTTCCGCCTTAAACGCTTCCGCTGCGGAATGAATTTCTTCCCTTACAGCAGGATCATTCTGCATTTTTATAAGCATCAGCTCACAATTAAGTGAATTTTCACTTGTCAGCTCTTTAATTGAGCAAACATCAGGTAATTTATACAGTTGATTTATAAGCTGATGCTTTCCGTTTTCTTCACCGTCAAAGCTGAATGTGATCCTTGAATATTCGGTGGTTTCCGTTTCGCTTGCGGTGATAGAGCTGATATTGAACTGTCGTCTGCGAAACATACTTGTCAGCCGATTTAATACACCAAATTGATTACGAACCAGAACTGCTATTGTGTATCGGTTCATAATTCCACCTCCAATTTTGTAATGATATCATCCATACTTCCGTTCGGAGGAAGCATCGGAAGGACAAATTCATCTTTATCTATCTTACAGTCGATAATATATGGTCCGTCTGTGCTGAATGCACGGTCAAGTGCCGAGTCAAGCTCTTCGGGTGTGGTAACAGCTTCACCGTCAGCACCGAATGCTTTTGCAAAAGCAACAAAATCGGTTTTTCGATTCAGCACCGTATTCGAATAATGCTTATTATAAAACAAAGTCTGCCATTGACGTACCATTCCGAGAACACCGTTGTTCATAATCAGAACAACTATCGGAATATTGTATCTCACCGCTGTTGCAAGCTCGTTCAGATTCATTCCGAAGCTTCCGTCACCTGTTATAAGAACGCTTCGTTCCTTTGTGCCGAAGGCTGCGCCGATTGCTGCTCCGAAGCCGAAGCCCATTGTGCCGAGACCTCCGCTTGAAATAAAGCGACGGGAGGTTTTAAATCTGAGATTCTGTGCTGACCACATCTGATGTTGGCCTACATCAGTAGCAACAGCCGTATTTTCACCAAGATGCTTGTTAAGTGTCAGAATAGCTTTTCTGGGTGTAAGCCCCTCGCGATTATCAAGATATGACTCTTCTTCCTGTCTGAACTCATTTATTTTTCCTGTCCACTCGGGCTTTTGGTTTTCATTCACCATCGGCAGAAGCTTTTGGAGCGTAAGCTTAACATCACCACGCAGTCCGCAAACAGCATTAACTGTTTTTGAAAGCTCCGAACCGTCAACATCAATGTGAATTATCTTTGCACCTGTTGCGAATTTCTGTCGATTGCCTGTTACACGGTCGTTAAAACGGACGCCAAGCGAAACAATTACATCTGCATTGTGCATCGCCATTGAAGAAGCGTAGTGACCGAGCATTCCCTGCATACCGAGAAACCTCGGATGGTCGGTAGGGATTGCCGAAAGACCCATAAGAGAGCATCCGATCGGAGCATCAATTTTCTCTGCAAGTGCGAGCATTTCGTCCTGTGCCTCTGCCGCAATCAGACCGCCGCCGAAATAGATGAACGGTCGCTCGGCAGAATTGATTATTTTTGCGGCTTCTTCGATACGCATATCCTTTGCGGCATACGATTCTTCTTTTTTTACGGGCGGCATCGGCTCATACTCACATTCGGCAATCTGAACATCTTTAGGAACATCGATCAGTACCGGTCCCGGTCTGCCCGATTTTGCAAGCACAAAGGCTTCACGGATAGTATCTGCCAAGTCTTTAACTCTGCCTACAAAATAGTTATGTTTGGTTATCGGAAGTGTCACGCCCGTGATATCAATTTCCTGAAAGCTATCCGAACCAATCTGTGTTGTAGGAACATTGCCGCAGATTGCAACCATCGGAATCGAATCAAGATATGCGGTTGCAATTCCTGTTACAAGATTAGTCGCACCCGGGCCCGATGTTGATATAACAACACCGACCTTACCGGTTGTTCTTGCATAGCCGTCCGCAGCATGTGCCGCACCCTGCTCATGTGCGGTCAATATATGATTTAGCTGATCCTGATGCGTATAAAGACTGTCATAAACATTAAGAATCTGACCGCCGGGATAGCCGAAAACGGTATCACAGCCCTGCTCAATCAGGGTTTTAACTAAGATATCTGAACCTGAAAGAAGCATATAATCACTCCTTTTCTGCAATCACTTCGACCTCGACCAAAGCATTCTTCGGCAGAGTTTTGACAGCTACGCAAGAGCGTGCAGGTTTTTCCGTAAAATATTCGGAATATACCTCATTAAAAGCCGCAAAATCTCCCATATTATCAAGGAAACAAGTTGTTTTAACAGCCTTTTCAAGCGATGCTCCTGCCGCTTCAAGTACGGCTTTTAAATTCTTGCATACTCTGTGTGTCTGCTCTGTGATGTTGTTACCCTCGATCAATCCCGTCTCGGGGTTTAGCGGAATCTGTCCGGAGGTAAAAATGAGATTACCCACAACCATTGCCTGTGAGTAAGGTCCGATTGCCGCCGGAGCCTTGTTTGTTTGTACTTTACTGCTCATAAATATTCTCCTTTCAAAATCACACTATTTTAAAACCTTCATCACGCAGGGATTGCATAATGAGTTTAACGTGTTCATAATCTCTTGTTTCCATTTCAATTCGAAGGAAACATCCGTTAACGCTTTCGGTGTTGCCCTTTTCGTAGTGAACACCTGTTACATTACCGCCGCAGTCTGCGATTATTCTTGAAATATCTTTAAGCTGACCGGGTTTATCTATAAGCTCAATCAGCAAGCTTGATGAACGGCCTGAATTAAGAAGACCTCTATCAATAACTCTTGAAAGGCTTGTTACATCGATGTTTCCGCCCGATACAACTGCGACCACACGCTTGCCCTTGAGATCAAATTTATCAAACATTACCGCCGCAACTGCCGTAGCTCCCGCACCCTCAGCAATCATTTTCTGCTTTTCAATAAGAGCAAGAATCGCACTCGAAACCTCATCATCTGTTACAAGAGCAATTTCATCCACATACTCGCTGACAAGAGTGTATGTGTTTTCGCCCGGCTGTTTAACAGCAATACCGTCTGCAATCGTCTGTACGGAATCAAGACACTCTATCTTTCCGTCCTTTACCGAATTATACATACTCGGTGCGCCTGAGACCTGAACTCCGTAAACCTTGACGGAAGGTCTTATCTGCTTTGCCGTGTAAGCAATTCCCGAAATCAGACCGCCTCCGCCTATCGGCACAACGATTGCATCGATATTATCAAGGTCATTCAATATTTCAAGGGCTATAGTTCCCTGACCTGCGATTACGTTTTCATCATCAAAGGGATGTACAAAGGTGTAGCCTTCGCTCTCTTTTAGCTCGAGTGCCTTCTTGTAAGCATCATCATAACAACCCTCTACGAGGCAAACATCAGCACCGAAGCCTTTTGTCGCTTCTACCTTTGAAATCGGAGCTGTGTCGGGCAGACAGATCAAAGACTTGATTCCGTTCTTTGTTGCCGCAAGTGCAACGCCCTGTGCGTGATTACCTGCCGA
>JAXJUJ010000172.1:0-4040 GCA_036309125.1 Acutalibacteraceae bacterium
CTGATAATTGATGATTTGTACGACGCTATTATCTATCTTGATTTTGCAGGTATCTTTGACAGAAGTGCAGAGTACCCCAAAAATGCACTAAAACAGAAAAAAGCTGAATCCATGTTTCGTCCCGAAGGAATAACTCTTGACCTCGGTGGCGGTCAGTATAAATATCATGCCTTTGAGCGTTCTGCATCAATGAGCAGAAATGCAAAGCTCTCCTTTGTCCGTGCAGACCTCTATGATGAAATCACTCGCAGAATAACCCTTAACTTAAAAATTGATGTCTGTGAGCTTTCAAAGCTTTATGCATATAACGGACTTCTGTTTTCGTCAGGTATCAGAGTTGAGCCGGATGATAAGTTTTTCCTTGAAAATGTTGCTATTGTACCTAACCCGAAGCAAATCACAAATGATGTTTCTTATGTGACAGTTGCAGATGTTACAGGTGAAGGCAGTATAAGGAAATATGAAAGAACAGAATCTACGGGTAATATTGAAACCACACGTTTTGACGGTATGGGACTAATTTCACCTGAGTTTGCCCGTGAGCTTGACAGTAAAATAGGCAGCAAAAAAGAACATACTTCTTTTCAGATTCGTATGCCGTATATAAAGGGTATGGTACATAAGACAGATTTCAAATCTCTCTTCAATGAAGCAGGTGTTGAAGCAATAACCGATATATGGGGAAGAAAGCATAGAGTTGACAGCCTTTGCATGATACTCACCGAAAGTCAGTTCAAAGGTTACAAGTGGCTTAAGCAGTATAATATTTCCTGGCGTACTTATGTACAGCTCTGCCGTGCTTATGAGCACACCATATACATCACAAATGTGAGCAAAACCGAAGCTGAAGATACAACCGAGCTTAACTATCAGTTCCTCAATACTGTAAAAATGCTTTCATCTGAATTCAGACCCGGTGATTTGCCTTTGGGTTGGGAGCATTCTCCCTCTGAGGATGAAAGAATGTGGCTTACCAAGCCGACAGAGCAGAGATATTATGAGTTTCGCAGTGATACAGATGCCCGTATAAGGTATTTTACCGATAAGGCTGATGAATGGTCCTTCGGCAGAAAAAGCCGCAGCTATCATCTTGCAGAGCTGTTGAGGAAAAATCCAAAGTTCATCAATGAGCCGTATTTTGTCCGTCAGCTTGACGATGCCGCAGAAAGCCTGCTTAAAGATTACTCCATAGGTCGCTTACTTGTTGACGGTGACAATCGTTTCTTTGCGGCTGATATTATGGAATTATTCTATGAACTTATCAAAGATAACGGCGGAAGACCTGATATTTACGCAGATATGAGAAATGAATTTCTTGATACGAATGAGTTTTATGCTCCCGGTGCAGTATATTCAGATCAGAATATCTATGCTCTTCTTCGCAATCCTCACATTGCAAGAAATGAAGAAGCACTTGTAAAGCCGTTGAAGAAGATAGGAACTTACAGAGAAAAGTATCTTTCAGGTCTTACGGATGTAATTATGGTAAACTCTGTTTCACTCCTTGCCGAAAGACTTGGCGGTGCAGACTTTGACGGTGATATGATTAAAACCGTTGCCGAACCAAAGCTTACATCTTGTATTGCAAATAACTACAGTGAGGGTGATTTTTCACTCGGCGGTAATCTTCCTCTTTTAAGCATACCATCCGCAGAGCCAATCATTGCTGATGCAAATGATTGGTACAAACGCTTTGAAACAATACGAAACACTTTCTCATCCCGTGTCGGTCAGATTTCAAACGCGGCACTTGACAGAAGTATAATAGCCTATGACGAAAACACCGATGATGAAAAGAAGGAGCAGTACCGCAAGGAAACGGAAGTTCTTGAAATATTAACCGGTCTTGAGATAGATTCTGCAAAAAGCGGTATAAAGCCTGATTTGACAGAATATCTTGAAACCAACAAAGCTGAAAGAACATCCTTCCTTAAATACAAGGCTCTTATTGAAAAAGCTGAAGGCAAGCGCCGTTGGTACGAGCCTACCTTTGATGAACGCTTCAAAAAATTCTTTGACGGTCAGAACTGGGATGAGGTAAGCTCTAACCTTGAAAAGCTTCCGTATTTTG
This sequence comes from Acutalibacteraceae bacterium, assembly GCA_036309125.1. GTDB lineage: Bacteria > Bacillota > Clostridia > Oscillospirales > Acutalibacteraceae > CAG-488. The sequence continues at coordinate 2,072 of JAXJUJ010000172.1, forward strand.
CAAGAGAGCTGAAAAAGAATACACCAAGAGCAAACTGTCATCAGGCTGATGCAAGTGAGCTCTTCACCTTTGCAAAGCCCGGTTGGGAAAAGAAGCTTGACCCGAAGATTCTTGATTATGTAGGCAGAGTAATAGCGGATTACGAAACCTGTCTTAAAAGAATACGTACAAGACGAAAAGCCGCAAGCAAGATAAAAGCAAAGCACAACGACATTAACCGTATTCTATATATGCAGAACAAGGAAAACAATTATGAAGCTGACGAGCTTGCTGCAGTATTCATTAATCTGCCCGAAGAAAGAGTAAATGAGATATATTTTGCGGTCAGAAATGAAAATTGGCACTTTATGAAAGAGGATGAAAGATACGCCTTTCTCATAAAGCATCTGCCCGAAGCAGAGTACAGAGAGTATTATGACATCTTTGCTGATTTCCGTTTCGGCGGGTACAAATTGTTGCCTGATATTATTATCGAAACACGGAACTACAATATATCTGCAAATGCCTCGGCTATGCAGTATCCCAACGATTCCGAGGAGCTGACTTTGATGGTAAAAGCGTATCTCAGAAATCCCGTAGGCAATTACCGTGAAACGGTTTCAAGAGAAGCTGCAAGGATAATAGAAACTCATGTTATTTCCTTCAATGCTTCGGTAAAGTACATTGTTGCACTCGGTAAGCGTGATTTTCTTTATGATGCTTATTACAGGCACATCACAAGATTTGCAAGGAAGGGGGATAAAATTGACTAACGAATGGCTTGAATTCAAGGCATATACAGACACTCCCGTTTTCCTCGCGGAGAGTAAACAATCAACTGCTTTTATAGGCAGATTTACAGTAAGAATGATTAAGCAGAACAAGGGCTTCAACCGTATATTTACCTTTCTTGCAAGAGGTTATCTTTTTCATAACGCTGATGGTACACTTCGCACCGATGACCCATACGAAAGAATTGATAAGGCAAGAGAGTTTTTATGTGCTTGGTGCAGTTTACCTTATGAAGCAGTAACAAACAAGGCATTGAAGTTTCACACTTCTTTTCCTGAACTTTACAGCGATTTTCCCGAAATCGTTGACGAAAACGGTGCAGGCTGGTATTACAGATACCTGCATTCTCTTTCAGCTTATATTAAAAAGAACAAGGAGAATGTTACAAAGAAGCTACACTGCTTTGCCGAAAAGAAGACATTAAAAGCTATTGAAAGCACTTGGGCTAACAAGCTGATACAGTTTCAGTATTCGATTTATAACGACAGGTCTTCTGCAGACTTTCCGTTGCTTTTTGACACGGCTATTGCAGATGCTCTTATTCTCGGTCCTTTGCGTACTGAGGCGGTTGTGTTGCCCGATGAAGCTCTTCAAAAAATCAAAGCTTACGGTGTAAATGCAAAAACTGAAAGGCTTATGATTACTCTTGCCGAATACTATATCGCAAACAAAGAGCCTGATTCTTATTGGGTGATTATACCGAGGACTAACATCTCTGCTTATCTCGGCTCGGCGACTTATATGGAAAGCTACGAAGGCAAGATCCCTGATGGGTTTATGGAGAAAAAGCCTGAAATGGGCGGTGTGTCTGCGGTGAGGATTAATGTATAACGAAAAAAGCTCCCTGAATCGGTTTGGTGACGAAACAGGGAGCTTTGATGTTTTATTTATATGTATAAACTGAAATTCCTTTCCTTTTATGTTCGCTTGTCTTGTGCATACGCTCAACGATTATCTTCTTATCCTCAGGAATATCGCCGCCGAAAAGATAACTGTCAAGCTCGGCATATGTTACGTCCATTTCCGTTTCATCGGTCTGTCCGTCAAAGAGTGCTGCGGATGGAGCTTTTTCTATAACGCACTTCGGAGCATCGAGATAGCGCAAAAATTCATATATCTCTGTAACGGTGAGATCTGCAATGGGATTAAAATCGTGAGCACCGTCGCCCCACTTGGTAAAGTAACCTACATAAGCTTC
>JAXJUJ010000173.1:0-2122 GCA_036309125.1 Acutalibacteraceae bacterium
AAGAAGGAGGACAATGAGTAATGGACGCTAAAACAATCGTAGCAGTTGTATTGGTCGCCTTTATTATCGGCGGCTTTATCTTCTTGCAGATTAAGAACAGAAAGAAATAAGGAACGCTTATGTGGGCGGAGTGAAAACTTCGCCCACCGTTCTTTTACGGAGGTGCATTATGAACAAGCTAAAGACGGTTGACAGCAAAGTGCTTGAAATACTTAGGGAATGCCCCGAAACAAGGTATGACGATATGCAGCTTATCCTTTGCTATTACAACCGATACAGCTATATGAAAGTCGGCGATTTGCCGCTTGAAGATATAGTCAACAACTATAAAGGGTACGGCTTGCCGTGCTTTGAAACTATCCGCAGAGCAAGACAGAGGGTGCAATCCCTGTTTCCCGAACTTTCCAGACAGTGCAGCGGTTGCGACTGCGGAAACATCAGAATTGTGATTGAAGTAAGCTGAGGTGACTAACTATTAAAAGTCAAGACTTTTTTAAAAAGTTTTAATGAATTGAAAATAGGCGCACTAAAACAAGCCCTATGTTTCAAGGACTTTTAAAAATATAAGTTAGAGATTATCTCAAAGCATCAGAATCATAAACAAGATTTTTGGTTTGCAAAGTGAAAATAACACGCACAAGCTTTTTGACAGTATGCGAAAGAGCAACACGGTAGTTCTTACCTTCAGCACGTTTTTTTGCATAATATTCTGCAAATGTAGGCTCGTAATTCACAACGGAACGAGCACAATTCATAAGGGTATATCGCAAATAAGAAGAACCGTGTTTTACCATTCGTCCGGTAGATTCTGAGGTACCGGATTGAAAATATCCCGGTTCCATACCGGCAAATGAAAGGAGCTGTGCAGGATTTTGAAACTTGGAAAAGTCACCAAATTCAGCAAGAATGACTGCAGCAGAATCAACACCGATGCCCGGAATGGTTAGCATAGGCGGATTTATCTCTGAGACACATTCGTTGATGAGAGCTTCGGTTTCCTCAACCTTTGAATCTAACTGACTGTAAATGTCTATGACCATAGCCATTTCTTGCAGCAGGAAATCGTCTGGATGACCGACAGTGTTCCGCGCAAGCTGTTTGAGAGTTGTAAAGTCGGTAACAGAAAATCTTCCACGAGACAATTTTCTAAGTGTTTCATAAGATTTAGAATTCATATTCGCAATCCTTTCAGGTGACGAATAGTTAATAAGAATATGAAACGCAGTAGTAGAAAATTTACCTTTAAAAAACGGCTTAAACTCAGGAAAAACCTTGTCTAAGATATTTGTAAGCTCTACGAGTTGTCGGCTTCGTTGCCGAACAAGACTGTCTCGAAATCTTGTTAGTGACTTTAATTTCTCTGTGTGGTAAAATGATGGTGGATAGGGCTTGTACTCTACCGTCATCAGATAACGGGCAATCATCTCGCAGTCAATCGCATCGGTTTTGGTTTTTCTAAGAGATTTACTCTTAACAAAGCGATTGATTAACAGCGGATTAAACTCCATGAATGTGGTGTCACACGATTCAAGAAAGAGTTTTAGGTTCGTACCGTAATGACCGGTAGCTTCAAGTCCTATTCTCATTTCTGAGCCAAGAGAGTCTAATAATACTTTGAACTGCAAAAAGCCTTCGCGGTCATTTGCAAATGACCACGAAGGAGTGACAACTTCACCAACGTCGTCAATTACAGCACAATCGTGTTTGAATTTTGAAATGTCGATTCCGATGTAATACATGGTTTCCTCCTTTACTTTTCTGCACTGCTGTTTTCCACAGACGGCTTGTCCCTGTATTCACGCAAATAAAAACGTCAAAGCGTTAACTAACTGATTACCATTTCAGACAAACCACTGTGGTTTGAGTCACCTCGAACCAGTCTAAGCTGTAATAATATAGATACAAATCCACAGTGCTTGTCTTAATTATACCGCAGGTAGCTACTCCTGCAAATATAACCAAAGATTTTATGAAAGGAGAAATAATTTAAACCACCCCTTTCGAGATGGTTTAATTATACGTGATAATATGCTTGAACTTTCAAACAACACGAACCTCTTGGAGCAGGAGAGCTACAAATATTCCCTCCAAGACGTTAAAGAGCCGATGCTCTACCGTGATT
>JAXJUJ010000174.1:0-8814 GCA_036309125.1 Acutalibacteraceae bacterium
GCATATTTATTTCGATTCTTATGTTTATTTCTCCCGAAATCCCTGCATTTCTTGACCTTCCGTCAATTCCGTCAGGTCAGGCACTCAATCTTGAAGAAAGATTTGAACTCGTCTGGGAGGATAACTTCGACGGTGACAGCCTCGACACAACCAAGTGGAACGACAATCAGTCTGTCGACACTCTTCACTGGGGACCCATCCGTAAAGGAGGTTACTGGCACAAGGATATGATTTCTGTCAGTGACGGTAATCTCGTGATTTCCACACGTTATATGGAAAACGGACTTGAAGGCGAAACCTTCGGCTCTCCCGACAGCTACGGCCCCGGCTATTACACAGGCGCAATCGCAACACAGGGCAAGTACGATTTCCTTTACGGCTACTTTGAGTGCCGTGCAATTCTTCCTCCTGCAAGAGGTATGTGGGCTGCATTCTGGATGATGAACGGTCAGGTTTATGATGTCAACGACTCAGGCGAAGACGGCACAGAGGTCGATATCTTCGAATCGATGTATTATAAGGATCATTGGTGGGGCGCAGGCGATGCCGTTATCGGAGGCATCCACTATGACGGTTATGGTGCTGACAGCAAGGGGGACAGCGTCGGCAAATGGCTCACAGGAAACAATCCGTACAAAGAATTCAACACCTACGGTCTTGAATGGAACGAAAACGAATATATTTTCTACATCAACGGTGTCGAGACAGGCAGACTTTCAACGGGCGGCGTAAGCAAAAACCCCGAGTATCTCATCCTTTCATGCGAAGTGGCAGGTGACAACGGTGTTGCATGGGCAGACCGTCACGGCACAGGCAAAATCGACATCAAAGACGGTGAATCTGCCGATTTCATCGTAGATTACGTTAAGGTTTATCAGTACAAATAAAGTGTTTTTATAAAACTTTTGTACTCGTTTTTATGACTGTATCAGACTATACAAAAGCACCCCGGATTCAGCTGAATCCGGGGTGTAACTTATATCAGGAAACTCCTTTGAGGAAAACAACGGTATTGAGATCCAGCATTATACCGTTTTCTTCATAATAAACAATTCGCCATTCACCGTTAAGGTGACCGAAAAGCACATTATATCTGCAGTAATCGCTGTATTTTGATCCTGAGATTTTTACTGTCATCTCAACCATAGCATAGTCCTTGATGTCTGACCACGCAACAGTGGTTGACGGAACAACTTTATTTATTGATGCTTTTGCCTTGTTTACATAGGAAGCAGCATCGCTTGCCGAAACGTAATACGAATCATTGACAGTTGTCGTAATGGTATAATTTGAGCCGTATACACTTGAAAGATATCCGTCATAATCCGACAGCATTGACATTGCATTTATGTAGTCTCTTGCATTATTTACTTTTACAGAGCCAAGAGATTTTGAAAGAATCGCATAAGCTTCAGAAACACTTGATGCACCGGTTGATTTAACTGCAAATTCATCAAATTTTTTAGAAACCGCAGACATTCCTATAGCCTCAGCTTCGATGATCGGAACCAGATCCTGAGTGCATATATTGTAGCCGTAATTTTTTGCAATCCTCTCTGCTTCATAAATAGAAGGTCTTGATTCAGCAGGTTTAGAAGATGGTGTGGTAACGGTTACCTTTTCCTGTGTTTTCTCTGTTGTTCCCTGAGAAACGGCTTGTGTGGAAGAGGCTTCCGTACCGCTTGTCGGTGCAGTGGTTGAACTTGTTGTTTCTGTTGTCGGATCAGTTGTACTTATTCCCTGTATTGCCGTTTCCTCATCGTCCGAAAAAGCAGAAACAGTAGTTGTGGTTGTTTCCACATTGCCTGTCGTTTCCGTATCAGCTTTGTTTCTGTCGTTTCTGACAAAAAGAATCACTGCGGTGATGACAATTGCCACGAGAAGGATGACCGAAACCAATGCAATAATTAAAAAATTATTGTTTTTATCTTTCTTGGGTTTATCTGCCGCAGTGCCGTTCAACGCGTTCACCGAGCTCTGCGAGGACATCTCGCTGTAAGACAAATATTCAGTGTTATCAACCTGTGCCGCCTCATTTTTCTCAGCAAGTATCGTTCCGCAGGCATCACAGCTTATACTTCCATCAGGAAGCTGAGCCCCACAATTTTTACAAAACATAGCTACACCTTCTTGAGTATTGAACTTTATCTGTTTTTAAAATACTTATCTGTTCTCTTAAGATAATCAACAAGCATCATCGTCCAGTCTGTCTGGATAAAGTCGACACCCTTGTCTGCGATCCAGCCCCAGCCCTTGTCCTCTGACTCTGTAAGTGCTGTGTCGTCGCTGTGTCCTCCGCAGATCTGATCCTTGCGATCATAAACTATCGAATTCATCCACACAAGCTTTCCGTCCCTGTGCATTTTTTCGATGAATTCATCCTGAGCAATAGGTGCAGTATCCTTTGCAAACACGCACTCGACTCCGACGTAGTTGATATTACGCTTCAGAAGCATCTCGTGCGACGTATGATTATCCTTCACTATCGGCATAAACGGCAGCTCAGGGCAAAGATTTTCAAGAACCTTCAGCACCTTTTCATTTACAGAGCTTTTTACAAGCACCTGATCCACCATACCGTGTCGCTTGATTGCATCGTAAATCCTTCTCGGATTTCCCCAGAATTTATCGATGTTTATAAAGCATCTGTCCTTAAACTGTTCGAGGAAATCGTCAAAACTCGCCACCTTGAACTGAGTCGGAGTGTTGTCCGTATTCACATATCGGAGTTTTTTGACCGCACTGTAATTAAGAAGCGGAATGTAAACAGGAAGATTCAGATGAGGAATTTCCATTCCGGGATGAAAAAGGACAAGTTGATGGTCAAGCGTGCTGTTGACATCCACCTCGATCATATCAGCACCCTGTTTGAGTGCGATTTCATACGATGCGAGAGTGTTACACGGAATATTTCCGCCCGATGCACCTCTATGTGCAACGATGATTATATTTTCTTTTGCTTTTTCCTGAAGTGTACAATCCATAATCAGCATTCCTTTATTATTTCAGCCATCATATCAGGGCGTCTTGTAGTGATGTTATCGGGAGCGAGTGCAAGCAAACGGCGCATATCCGACTCCTTATTTGCAGTCCATACCGAAACCAGAAGACCGTTCTTATGAAATGCATCAACGAGCTTCTTTGATGCATTCTTTTTATTGAAGTTGATACCGACAGCACCGCTTTCCTTTACTTTTTCAACAAGGCTGTTGATGTATGCATCATCCTTCCTTGCGTCAACATTCATATTGAGATAATAAGATATTTCAGGAGTGTCATTTCTTACTGCATCAAGAAACTCTTCAGTTACACCTGTATAAAAAATTCTGTCAGAAATGCCGTGCTTTTTTGCGAGACGGTCAACCTCTGCGAGATTGCTTGTATTTTTGACATCGACATTGACAAGAAGGCCTTCGTATCCGCTGAGTTTTTCAAAAGCTTCATCAAGAGAAATCTCGTTTCCCTTTGGCTTATCGTGCGAAAGAACAGGACTGCCGTCATCAGTAAAGTTGAGGTCAAGCTCAACAACATCAGCGCCATTTTTAACAGCAGCTTCAAAGGATTCAAGTGAATTATCAGGCGTACCCACGCAGCCGGTGTGTGCAGTATAAGTAAATTTTTCGGGAAGGCTGAGCGGAATTGCTTTGTATTTTATGAGTGCAATTCGTTTTCTGATAAGAATTCCGCCTGCAACAAGTGCTCCTGCAAGAGCGATACCACCCGCTGCAATAATTACCTGAGTTGTTTTGTCCATCAAGGTCATCTCCTTTTTATAATTCGCCTATGCCGGAGTCGCGCTGTGCATCGACAAGGCTGTCATCAATTTTTAAAATGTTTGTCGTATCCTTTACACTCTTTTTAAAATTTTGCGGAGTGCGGATAAGCGTATCAAAAAATCTGATCACCCAGAAGAGAGGCAGGAGAAAAAGACATTTTTTAAGAACGGGGTATCTCGTAGTCATAAGCTCCTTGCCCGGGAAAACAGTGATAAGCCATTTTTTGAATTTACCTGATTTTATAGAACCCTGCGTTTCATTTATAAATGTATTCAGAAGCGGGTCGTCTTCGTTACCGTATACTCCGCCCGACACAATGTATGATGAAACTGTGTCGAACTCGGAGTCAAACTCTCCCGAAAACCACTCATCTGCAATCTTTTCTATCTTCTCATAAAAAGTTTTCAGACCGATTTTCTCAATTTCGTCATAAACGTATCCGAGATTCAGGTCCGTACAGACTTTACGGTAGACGTAAATATCCAGAATGCTTCTGATACCTGTGCCTCCGTAACGGTAATGCTTTGCAACGTGTGCCACAAGGAAAATGTACATATCTTCCTTCGTCAGCTCATATCGGTAAGAAAACCCTTCGCTGAGCTTCGCGCGTTCAAAACCTTTTCCGAAATATTCACTGAGCACCTTATGCTTTTTATTGACAAGAGCACGGTGGAACTCGATGTAAGCATTGCCACGCTCCACATTGGAGTGAAGGTCGCCCGAAGCACAGGCTGTAAATCCGTCAGAAACAAAAGCTTCCACTACTTCTTCACATCTCTCCTCATCAATCAGCAGATCAAGGTCACCCATCGTTCTCATATCAGGCGACGGGTAAAGGCTTTTCACTATATAACCCTTAAGCGGCATATGCCGTACGCCCATAGACTCAAGCTTATCCATAGCGTCGCAAAACTCAATTTCCTGCTGAGCCTCAACAACTATCTTCTGCATACGGAACTCTCTGAGGTATCTCATCATATGTGCATCAGGCTTATTTTTCAGTCTTTCACACGCATATGAAACGATATTCAGCACACTCTGCTTTTTCGAAAATTCTACTATGCTTTCCCACGAAATGCTTTCATCATTTTCGGGTGGCTGTGTACCGTTGATTACCGACGCAATGAGATTTATAACGTAGGCACTTATTTTCTTGTCGTGATTCTGATTTATCTGTGACATAAAGCACCTCCGTTAATTGACTTTTGTTTTCGCTTGTGCTAACATAAATTTATCAGGGGGTCATAGCAATGATTTTTAATTCTATCAGATGGGCAGCAGGAATATTTCTCTTTTTCCTTTTTCTCGTTATACTTATGATGATTACCAAGAAGACGGGTAAATCCGTACTCGCTTCTGCATTCATCGCCATCATTCTTGTTGCTGTTTCACTGTTCATTCCCGTAGAAAATTACTTCTACAGCTTCCCGACTATCGAAGAAGCGTTTTCATACCGCTACCACGAGGAGCTTCTCACTTATGCAGAGTGCGAAGAAGGTGCGCTTTGTGTAGCAAGGCGTGACGAGATGAACTACTTCTACTACTCTTTCCCGAGAGAAAGTGACGGCTATAAGCTGCCTGAACATATCACAAGTAAAACTGTAACCCGTTCAAGTGCAAGGGGCATATATATGTTTGAAAAGTTTGACTCCTGCACCATTATCCTCACTCAGGTGCTTGACTCTGAGTATAAAGGCGAAGCCTTCCTCCCCTGCAGTAACGGTTACTACTCCTATACCGTCGTCGACGGTGACGTGGATTACAACGCACTTTCCTGCGCAGGCGAAAAGGTTAATCTTGTTTAATGATACCATATCCGTCGGATATAATCAATATTTTTGTTTCCCGATCAAGGACTCAGAATCTGCTCTGCATTGACAAACAGAGCTTAAGTGATATAATTAAAGTATAGTTTTCAGACAGTCGCGCAAGTGACTGCCTGTTTTTTTAAGGGGAATTTTTTATGTTAAACAAACTTATTTCTTCTCTCCCGTCAAAAGTTGACGGTGTGCTGATCGTATCGGAAGTTAACAGAAGATATTTCACAGCTTTTAATTCAAGCGACGGCATTCTCCTCGCAACTAAAAAGGGTTCTGTCTTTCTCACAGACAGCAGATATATCGAAGAGGCACAGAATACCGTAAAGTGCTGCGACGTGACCGAGATCAGAAAAGTTTCTGAGCAGCTTCCTGAGCTTTGCCGTCAGTTTGGTGTAAAAACTCTGATGGTCGAAAGCGACAGGCTCACAGTCTCTCAGCTCAAGGCATACCGAAAAATACTCAAAGGCGTTTTGCTCACGACAGTCAACACAGACAAGCTCATCGATAATTTACGCGAGGTCAAAAGCGAATACGAAAAAGAGTCGGTTATAAAAGCTCAGCGCATCGCAGAAAAGGCATATGACCATATCTTAGGCTTCATCAGGGAAGGCGTAACCGAAAAGGAGGTTGCTCTCGAGCTCGATTTCTTTATGCTTAAAAACGGTGCCGAAGCGATTTCTTTTGAGACAATCGCAATATCAGGCGCAAACACCTCAAAACCCCACGGTGTGCCCACTGACAAAAAGATATGCAGCGGCGATTTCGTAACCTTGGACTACGGTGCGGTCGTAAACGGATACCACTCAGATATGACAAGGACAATTGCCGTAGGTGACGTCAGTGATGAACAGATAAAAGTATACAACACAGTGCTCGAAGCTCAGCTTAAAGCGCTTTCTGTGCTTAAAGAGGGTGTAAAATGCTCCGATGCAGATGCTGCAGCACGTGACTATATAAAGGAAAAGGGCTACGGAGAGTACTTCCGCCACTCCACAGGGCACGGTGTAGGCATAGAAATCCATGAAAAACCCAATCTTTCTCCCAAAAATGACAAAATATTACAGTGTGGAAACATCGTTACTGTTGAGCCGGGAATATATATTCCGGGCAAATTCGGTGTCAGAATCGAGGATATGGCAATAATTACAAAAAACTCTTGTGTAAATTTAACAAAAATTCCAAAAGAATTGGCAAAAATATAAGTATTGACCAAAAGGTTACAATATGTTACAATTGGTAACGAATTGTAAACGAAAGGAATGTACACATGACGAAAACCCCATCAACAAAAAAGATGATAAAGCTTTTGCTTGCTTTTGCGGCAACAGTGGTCATTTTCTTTGCTATGAGTTTGAGTGCAAGTGCAGCATCATATCCTACCATTAAACTCGATGTGCCAAGAATAAGCCAGTGTCCGGGCAGAGGCGACTGTGCCATTGCTTCAATGGCAACTGTTGAAGCTTACTGTCACGACCTCCCTGCAGGAGACAGCAGTTCACGTGCTTATCAGGCAGTTTATTCTGCAAACGGCTACTCGATCAGCGCTATGTGGTCTAAGATAGGTTACAAGCCTGTCGACGGTTTCAGTATGACAACAGCATACAACCAGTTGAAAACAGGTTATCCTATTATTGTTCACAGAACATCACAGCACTACTCAGTTATCTACGGATACGACGGAAGCTCTTCAAATCTTGAACTTTCAGGTTTCCTTGTTGTTGACGTTGACGACTCATACAACAGCTCAACAGCCTACTTCAGACTCGACAGCTGGAAGAGAAGCGGTTCTCTCGACAGAATGGTTATCCGCCAGAACGGTCATGCTATCGCTACAGACGGTGTCAAGGTTACTACTAACCATCCTGCACAGCAGACAGCAAAAGGTGAATCCTTCAAGCCTGACGGTGTGATTGTTTCAGATAAAAACCTCAACGAGGTCACAGTTAAAATCACAACTGTTTCAGGTTCTACAAAGCAGACTTTCACTACAAACCCTGATGCAAAAAGCTTTAACCTTTCAAAGGCAAGCGATAAAATCGACACTTCTTCTCTCGGTTTAGGTAACTATATCTACTCAGTGACAGCGAAAAACACAGCAGGTAACAGTGACTCAAGAAACTTTACCTTCAGCGTAGGTATCGCTCCTTCTGAGCCGTCACCTTCACAGCCAAGTGTGCCGATCAAAGAAGTTTCTTACAAGGCTTATGTTACAGCTGATCCCAGTCTCAATATGAGAAAGGGCGCAGGTGTGGAATATGACAAAATCGCTACCATCCCCTACGGTACTACAATTAACGTTACAGGTGAGTACGACGGATGGGCAAGAGTCAACTACAACGGAATGACCGGTTGGGTTTCACTCGATTATATCACAGAGAACCCTCTCGCTCCCGATGTTGACAATGGCGGTGTCACTCCCCCCTCTGTCAGCTTTGCAAGCTACTATGCAAGATCAACAAGCTCAATTTCACTCAGAGAAAGTGCTTCAATCTTTGCATCAACAGTTGTATCTGTTCCGAAAAACAGCGTGGTTAAGGTAACAGGAGAAAACAACGGATGGATAAAGCTCACTTATAACGGCAAGTCCGGCTGGGCACGTACATCATCGTTCGTGACAAAGCTCGGTGACGCTGACGGAAACGGCAAGGTAAATTCATCCGATGCTCTCATCGTCCTTAAGTATTCAACAGGCATTCAGACTTTCACAAGTCAGCAGGTAAAGGTTTCTGATTTCAACGGAGACTCAAAGGCAAACTCTGCGGATGCTTTGCTGATTTTACAGGTTGCAACAGGTATTAAAAAATACGATTGATTATAAAAGCCCGTTTTTTAACGGGCTTTTTCTGTTTTTATATGAAAAGACTTGAAAAACGAAAAAAATAGTATAAAATAGTAACGTTAATAATATAGTCGGGGATATTTCCTCGTCTGTTAAGAAACAAAAATCGGAGGAATAAAAGTATGGTTTCAGCAGGTGATTTCAGAAACGGTGTAACATTCGAAGAAGACGGCAACGTACTTCAGGTCGTTGAGTTTCAGCATGTTAAGCCGGGTAAAGGTGCAGCTTTCGTAAGAACAAAGACTAAGAACGTTCTCACAGGCGCAGTAACAGAAAAGAGCTACAACCCCTCAGCTAAGTTCCCTACAGCTTTCATTGAAAGAAAAGATATGGAATATTCATACAGCGACGGTGGTCTTTACTACTTCATGGACCAGGA